>CAIYGK010000456.1 GCA_903925725.1 uncultured beta proteobacterium
AAACCAGGGCCTCGGTGTGGTCGATCACGATGGCGCCGCCGCTGGGCAACTGCACAGTGCGGGCATAGGCCGATTCGATATGGTGCTCGATCTGGAAGCGGCTGAACAGCGGCGCGTCGTCACGGTAGCGCTTCACGCGCGCAGCGTGTTCCGGCATGACGTGGGCCATGAACTGCTGGGCCTGCTCATAGACATCATCGGTGTCGATCAAAATGTCGCCAATGTCGTTGTTGAAGTAGTCCCTGATTGCCCGAATCACCAGACTCGACTCCTGATAGATCAGGAAGGCGCCCTTGGCACCTTTGGCGGCTCCGTCGATGGCACCCCAGAGTTTGAGCAGGTAGTTCAGGTCCCATTGCAGTTCCGGCGCGGCCCGGCCAATGCCGGCAGTACGCGCAATGATGCTCATGCCGTTGGGATATTCCAACTGATCCAGGGCTTCCTTGAGTTCAGCGCGGTCTTCACCTTCAATGCGCCGCGAGACGCCGCCGCCGCGCGGGTTGTTGGGCATCAGCACAACGTAGCGGCCGGCCAGCGAGACAAAGGTGGTCAGTGCAGCGCCTTTGTTACCGCGCTCCTCTTTTTCCACTTGGACCAGCAGTTCCTGACCTTCACGGATCGCATCCTGGATGCGTGCCTGGCTGACAGCCACACCTTGCTGAAAATATTGCCGGGAGATTTCCTTGAATGGTAGAAAGCCGTGCCGGTCCTCACCATAATCTACAAAGCAGGCTTCCAGCGAGGGTTCGACGCGCGTGACGACGGCTTTGTAAATATTGCCTTTGCGTTGCTCGCGTCCTTCTATTTCAATTTCATAGTCGAGCAGTTTTTGTCCGTCGACAATGGCCAGCCGGCGTTCTTCAGCCTGCGTAGCATTGATGAGCATCCGTTTCATGGTTAGCGTTCCTTCAATTCAAACAACAACGTAGCTCTTGAAGAGCTATTGATATCAGAACTGACGCTTTGAATTGAGGAGGAAAAAGCCGGAGAACCGAGACTTAAACAACAAGTCTTGGTATAGGCGCGTGGAGGGGAGCGAGGAGTCCGGGTTGTGGAAGTGCTACTTGATAAGTAGCTGGTTGCGGCCGTCTTGCGGCCGCTGATGAGTCGTCCATGCCAAACAACGGTGTGAATACGCACCGCAGGCAACTGTAGATCAAACTCATCAACACAAACATCTCGCTTCATTCCGTTCACAGACCCAGGGTCTGCGAACTTGGGGTATTCCGTATCAGTTTTTCAAGGCGTCGTCTTGACCGCTGGTCTCGCATGCCACTGCAAGCATTCGGCTTGCAGTTTGCGTGCACTGGCAAACGGCGATATCGACTTGCTAGCGGGGCTGGTGCTGGTGGGTGAACTAAACTCCACCTAAACTATGACTTGACTTGTCGTCAAATCAACCACTTACAGCGCATCGCTAGTGAAACACATTATAGGGGGCAATGAAGCCTCACCGTTGCCGCAGGTCAAAACGGTCGTCGTCAGCGAAGACTGCGCCGGTCAGCGCTTGGACAATTTTCTGCTGCGCCAACTCAAGGGTGTACCCAAGACCCATGTCTATCGAATTATCCGTAGTGGGGAAGTAAGACTCAACAAGGGTCGAGTATCGGCGGATTCGCGGGTCCAGTCCGGTGATGCCGTGCGCCTGCCACCAGTGCGAATTTCACAGCGAGTAGCGGAGAAGACGATGGCCATGGCAGAGAATGCGGCCTGCGAGGCACCGCGTCGCGAATTTTCCATTTTGCTGGAAGATGAGCATTTGCTTGCGATCGACAAGCCGGCCGGTCTGGCGGTCCATGGTGGGTCCGGTGTCAGCTTTGGCGTGATCGAACATTTGCGCATGGCCAGACCTGAGGCAAAGTTCCTGGAATTGGTACATCGCCTGGACCGGGACACCAGCGGCATCTTGCTGGTTGCCAAGAAGCGGAGTGCCCTAAAGCACTTGCAGGATCAGTTTCGCGAACGCGAGACCGGCAAGACCTACCTGGCCATGGTTGCCGGAGCCTGGCCGGCGAACAGGAAGGTGCTTGACAAGCCTCTGCACAAATATCTGCTTCCTGATGGTGAGCGCCGAGTCAAGGTGGTAGCGCGCGACAACCCTGACGGCATGTCTTCAGTCACTCTGGTCAAGGTACTGAAGCGAGGGACTACTGGACGAACTTCCGAGCACAGTAATGAAACCAAAGTCAGTTTGCTGGAGGTCACACTCAAGACCGGTCGCACCCATCAGATCCGTGTGCATCTGGCGACCGAAGGGCATCCGATTCTGGGTGATGACAAGTACGGTGACTTCGAACTGAATAAGTGCTTGTCACGCAGTCACCAGACGCCGGGCCTGAAAAGAATGTTTCTGCATGCCTGGCGCCTGCAATTCAACCATCCCGTCAGCGGCGAGCGAATTGAACTGCTGGCGCCATTGCCCATTGAACTCGAGAGTTTTGTTGCCCATGTTGAATCCTGATATGTCGACCGCCCGTCGCTTCGATTTGATTGCCTTTGATTGGGACGGCACGTTGTTTGATTCCACTGCTCTGATTACGCGCTGCATTCAGGAAGCAGTGCGTGACGTCGGGGGCGCCGTCCCAAGTGATCGTGATGCCTCCTACGTCATTGGCATGGGTTTGATGCAGGCTCTGGCGCATGCGGCGCCCGATGTACCGGTGGAACGTTATCCGGAGCTTGGAGCACGTTACCGTCATCATTACATTGCCCACAAACACGACATCAGCCTCTTCGAAGGAATTCTGGAGATGTTGACGGAACTCAAGACGCGCCAACACTGGCTGGCAGTGGCAACTGGCAAAACCCGGCAAGGATTGGATGATGCCTTGCACAGTTCGGAACTCAAGGGAATGTTTGACGGTTCGCGAACAGTCGATGAAACCGCTGGCAAGCCTCATCCGCGAATGCTGCTGGAGTTGATGCGTGAATTTGACGTGGACCCAGCGCGAACCCTGATGATCGGTGATACCACCCATGACTTGCAGATGGCAACCAACGCTGGATGCCCCAGCGTGGCAGTGAGCTACGGCGCCCATGAGCCTGAGGCGTTTCATGCTCTACAGCCGTTGTTCGTTGCCCATTCGGTGCGCCAGCTGCATGACTGGCTCCTGGTCAATGCATGACAGTGCTGAGCTTGCGTCATGACAAAGCGTGTTGCCTTGTGCGAATCGAGCGATTTGATCAACAGTGAGCAGGCTGTGCCGTTTGAAGTCTGCTACGACCGGCGGAACTGCGCCGCCTTTGCGATTCGATACCAGGATCATGTGTACGCGTACCTGAATCGGTGCGCGCATATACCCATGGAGATGGACTACCAGCCCAATCGATTTTTTGATAGCACGGGGCAACTATTGATGTGCGCGACGCATGGCGCCATTTATCATCCGCGGACGGGCGCTTGTCGTGGTGGTCCATGCAGGGGCGGACTGATCAAAATTGACACTTCCGAGATCGAAGGCATCGTGTACTGGCATACTGCCCCCAACTTGAACCTCCCGCTATCCTGATATGACTTCATCCGAACTTCCAGATTCACCCAGTGCTCCCGGGCAGACTGACTTGTTAACGAATCAGAATCCGGCATCCGCCAAGAGTGAAATGAACAAGAATCAGAGTGGAGCAGATTCAGCCGCTGGTCAGAACTGGGAGCGGGCAACCTTGGAAAGGCTGGCCTTTGCGGCACTGACGGAACAACGTCTGGCGCGTCGATGGCGCAACTTTGTCCGTCTGGCCTGGCTGGCATTTTTTATTCTCATTGCATGGGTTGTCATCGCTCGCAGCGGACCGACCAAAGACAGTGCAACGCCGCACACCGCCCTGGTCGAAATCAAGGGGGAAATCGCTTCCGGGGCCGAGGCCAGTGCCGAACTGATTGTGGCTGCTTTGCGTGGAGCCTTCGAAGACGAAGGTGCTCAGGCCGTTGTCATGTTGATCAACTCCCCTGGTGGCAGCCCGGTGCAGGCTGGCATCATCAATGACGAGATCAAGCGACTCAAGATCAAGCACAAGAAGCCAATCTATGCTGTCGTCGAAGAGTCCTGTGCTTCTGCTGCTTACTACATTGCGGTAGCAGCAGACAAGATTTTCGTTGACAAGGCCAGTATTGTGGGCAGCATCGGGGTCTTGATGGACGGCTTTGGCTTTACCGGATTGATGGATAAATTGGGGGTCGAGCGTCGCCTCATGACCGCGGGTGAAAACAAGGGTTTTCTGGACCCATTCAGTCCGCAAACTGAAAGGCAGCGTGCCTTTGCACAGACCATGCTGGACCAGATTCACAAGCAATTTATCGACGTCGTCAAGGCAGGCCGCGGCAATCGTCTGAAGGAAACACCAGAAACCTTCAGTGGGCTGTTCTGGAGTGGTCAGCAGGCGATTGAACTGGGACTTGCCGATCAACTGGGTAATCTTGATTTCGTGGCACGCGAAATTGTCAAGGCAGAAGAAATTGTTGATTACACACGTCGTGAAAATGTTGCGGAGCGTCTGGTCAAGCGTTTTGGAGCTGCCATGGGTGCCGGGGCGGTTCACGCCCTTCAATCGATTCCTGCAGTGCGCTGACTTGTTGTTGGTCAGAAAATTCAGCGACCCAGAGCGAAGACCGCCGGTGTTGAATTGTCCAGCGGCGATTGCATTTTTCGCCAGTTCTTGATGCTGTCGCTGCAGCAGACGCCACGCTCCAGCGTCAGTCCGCTGGCCACTGCCAAGCGCGTATTGTGTTGCAACGTCTGAAGCAAAGACTGCAGCATCACCGTGTTGCGATAGGGGGTTTCGATGAACAACTGGGTCTGTCCGGTCTTCAATGCCAGAGATTCGAGTTCGCGGATGCGCTGACTACGTTCAGTTGGATCTTGTGGCAGGTAGCCCGCAAAGGCGAAATGCTGGCCGTTCAGGCCACTGGCGGCCAGTGCGAGCAAGAGCGACACCGGCCCGATCAGTGGGACCACCTCGATTCCCAGTTCATGGGCAGCGCGCACCACCGAGGAGCCAGGGTCGGCGACGGCTGGCATGCCGGCTTCGCTGACCAGTCCCATGTCATGACCGTTCAGCGCGGGAGCCAGCAAAGGGCGAGCGTCAAAGTTGCCGGTGTGATCGCCCTTCTTGTGTACCTGCCGCGGCAGTTCCTCAATGTGCAGTGCTTGCAAGGAGTTGCTCAGGGGCATGACGACGTTGACTCGCTTGAGATAGGCGCGCGCCGATTTGGCGTTTTCGCCTATCCAGTATTGCAGTCGGGCCGCCACTTTCAGTGTTGCCAAGGGCATCGTGTCTTGCAGGTCTGCCTGGTTATCGCAGCCAAAATCAAGCGGGCTTGGAACCAGGTAAAGTCTTCCCTTCGGTGGCGGGGTGGCTTCGCTAGGGACGTTCGAAGCCATCATCACAAGATCCTGATGCCGGCTGCACGAATCATCCTGCAGGTACGGATCAAGGGCAGGCCCACCAGAGCACTGGGATCATCGTTTTCGATCGATTCCAGCAGTGCAATTCCCAACCCTTCACTCTTGGCACTGCCTGCGCAGTCGTAGGGTGTCTCGGCGCGCAGGTAAGCTTCGATTTCAGCGTCCTCCAGTTCGCGGAACCTTACGCGCACTTGGGCCAGATCCAACTGAGCAAAGCCGCTGTCCTGGCATACCACTGCGACCGCAGTTTGAAAAATCACGGTCTTGCCACGCATTTGCTGTAGTTGAGCCGTGGCACGTGCGTGATTGCCGGGTTTACCCAATGCCAGCCCCTCCAGATCGGCTACCTGATCTGAGCCGATGACCACACAGGCCGGAAACTGGGCAGCCACGGCGCGGGCCTTGCTCATCGCCAGCCGGCAGGCCAGTTGCTTTGGTGTCTCAGCCGCTTGCGGCGTCTCGTCCACATCGGGTGCCACGACTTCAAATGGGATGCGCAGTCGCGCCAGCATTTCGCGGCGGTAGGGCGAACTGGAGCCCAGCACTAGTTTTCTGGCAAGAAATTCAGACATACCGCGATTCTCTTACACTGCAACAATGAAACAGGACTTTTGCAACAAACATCTGGATGTCAAGGCATTTGCGCAGTCCTCCGGTACCCTGAGTCAGGTGGATCTGCTCGCAAGGTATGGACGCCTCATGCAGGAGACTCAGGGGCTGGGTGCCGAAAATTCAGTAAAGTGGTCGGCGCGGGGTGAGTCGCGACCCGATTCGACCGGTGCCGAGCAAATCTGGTTGCACGTGAAGGCGGATGCCGTGGTGCCGTTGACTTGCCAGCGTTGTCTGCTGCCGGCCGATATGGCGATTGCCGTCAATCAGTCCTATCGCTTCGTGGACAGTGAGGGTTTGGCCGAAGTACAGGATGCGCAGGCCGAGGAAGATGTGCTCGCCTTGAGTCCCGATTTCAGTCTGGCCGACCTGATAGAAGACGAAATGCTGATGGCTTTGCCATTGATACCGTTGCACGATTCATGCCCGGTTCCGGTCAAATTGGAAGCTGTGGACCCTGGATTTGATGCGGCATTCGAGGAAAAGCGGCAACCTTTTTCAGTGTTGGCAAAGCTAAAGAGCGGGAAGACCGACTGAACTGCCGACTTGTCCTATAATGTCAGGCTTCCCGCGGGCTTGATGCGCCGCATGTTTCACCACCCAGAATGCTGCATGACTGCAGTAAACAAGACAAGGAGCGGATCATGGCCGTCCAACAGAACAAGAAATCACCTTCCAAACGCGGTATGCATCGTTCACACAATGCGCGGGTCGTGCCAGGTATCGCGGTTGAGGCTACCACGGGTGAGACCCACCTTCGGCACCACATCAGTCCGACTGGGTTTTATCGGGGTCGCAAGGTCGTCAAGACCAAATCCGAAGCCTGATTTTTCATAAAGCGAAGGCCCGGGGCTACTATGTCTG
>CAIYGK010000457.1 GCA_903925725.1 uncultured beta proteobacterium
AGAGCATGAAGCGATTCATGAAGTTGGGAAGGACCCAGCGCCATGAACTCGGGTGCACAAACCGTTCCTGAATCCAATCTGACTCACAACAGTTCGTGAAATTCTTCTGGTCATAAGCAATTCAAACCGTCGCAAGTGCCGCGTGCGAAAAGTCTGTTCGCACACAAGGCTTGGTTGCTTCACTTCGGTTCAACATCAATATTTCCAATCAGTCGATTATCAGAGCAGCGAAATGAAATGAAAAGTATTCGTTCATATCACGACCGCATCAGCGCTCGAAGTGTTGTACGACAACATCGCAAATCACGCGTCCTGTCAGAACACAGGAAGATTTCGATGAACGTGCAACATCTTTGCTTGTCATTGTAAAAGACAAGCACACTATATATGGTGTCCACAGAGAACGCAAGCCACTACCGGTAGTGTCCCGACACATTTCTCAACAACTCGCTCGCGGAAAGAAGTCCGCATCCAATCCCAATCCTTGCTTCAACAACAGCCAGTCAAAACCGGCTCCCGGATCCGCCTTGCGATTGGGCGCCACGTGTTCATGGCCCGCAAACGCGGTCACAGGAAAATACTGCAGAATTGCCGAAGACAAAGCGACCAAAGTCTCATATTGATCGTCTTCAAAAACGCCGCCTTCAACACCCTCCAGTTCTATGCCAATCGAGTTGTCGTTGCAGTTCGTGCTGTCGCGATAGCTCGAGTCACCAGCGTGCCAGGCACGATCATCTGCGCTCACAAACTGGAACAACTCACCATGACGTCGAATATAGAAATGGGACGAAACGTGCAGCCCGTTCAGGCCTTCAAAATAGGGATGCTCGTGCAGATCAAGGTGATTGCAAAAAAAGCGCTGCACCTCATCGCCGCCGTATACGCCAGGCGGCAGACTGATCGAGTGCAATACCACCAAGTCAACCGTTGCCTGTGACGGACGAAGTCCAAAATTCGGCGACTCGATCCGCCTTGCGTGCCGGTACCAGCCGGCACGCCAGAGCGCCGGGTGCTCAACGAGATCAAACCGGCTCATCAGCGCTTTCACCGATATGTGGCGCGTCGATATTTAACCTTGCAATGCGATAGCGCATCTGACGCAGACTCAAGCCCAAGCGGGTAGCGGCTGCCGTGCGATTGAATCCCGTGTCACGAAGCGTCTGGATCAGGATCGTTCGCTCGATGCCGTCCAGGTAATTTTGTAAATCCACTGGTGGGCTTGGCAGCTTTCCTTCCAGAGTCTTGGCTACCGCACCACCGTCTGCCGCTGCACTATGCAGCGGCCGCTGCAAGGCCGAGGGCTCAAACTGCAATTCCCCGTCCTCACGCAAGGCAACCGCCCGATGTAACAAGTTTTCCAGTTCGCGCACATTACCAACGAGCGGATCCTGCGCCAATTGATCCAGCACAACAGTTGACAGCTTCGGTACCGGGATACCCGACTCCAGCGCAATCCGGCGCAGCAATGCCGTACACAGCGTTGGCAAGTCTTCGCGCCGATCACGCAGTGGCGGAATATGAATCTCAATCACATTCAGCCGGTAGTACAGATCCTGGCGAAAACGTCCGGCCTGCACCTCGGTCACCAGGTCCTTATGCGTTGCGCTGATGATTCGAACATCCACCGGCTCCTCCTGGGTTGAGCCAATCGGACGAATACAACGCTCCTGAATCGCACGCAGCAGTTTGGACTGCATCGCCAGCGGCAAGTCACCAATTTCATCGAGAAACAAGGTGCCCCCGCGCGCCGCCTGAAAGAAGCCGTCACGATCCTGGTTGGAGCCTGTGTACGCGCCCTTCTTCGCTCCAAAGAACTCTGTCTCGAGCAGATTTTCCGGGATCGCACTGCAATTCACTGCAACCCAGGGGGCGCCATCACGATGGCTATTGGCGTGAATCGCGTTGGCAACCATTTCCTTGCCGGTACCGGACTCGCCGGTGACCAGAATCGGCGCCATGCTACGCGCCACCTTGACAATCCGTTCCTTGACCAAACGCATGCAGGCAGACTGTCCTGCCAATCTCGCCAATGCTTCCTCGCCGGCGCTACCAGCGAGCGACCGGGCAGGCAAATCAGCGTTCAAACGCGCTCTTGCATCCTGCACCGCAGATGCAATAACGCCTCTGAACTGTTTCAGATCTACTGGCTTCGTCAAGTAATCAAATGCCCCCGCTTTGAGCGACTCAACGGCATTCTCGGCTGACCCGTAGGCTGTAATGACGACACATCGCTCCTTGCGCTGTTGCGTCTTGATCAGGCGTATCAGGTCCACACCCAGGCCATCGGGCAAACGCATGTCGGTTATGACAACATCAAAACTGCTTTCGGCCAAGTGTGCAAACGCTTCGGCAAGGCTGCCTGCCGTCGAGATCGCGAAGCCATCGCGCACCAACGTCAATTCGTAAAGCGTCCTCAAATCCGGCTCATCATCTACCACCAGAATATGCAAATTGTTAGTCCCGCTAATTGCATTCATGTCTGTCGATGTCTTTCACCGTTGTCTCGTTCGACTTGCATACTAACCAAGAATTCATTCCCTTCTACCACAACATCCGACTGTTTGCGTGTCGACCTGCAGTACGAAATGGATGCTCCCTGTTCTTCACACAACTCACGGCAGATGTAGAGCCCCAAGCCGCTTGAACGGCTTTCAGAAGAAAAAAATGGCTCGAACAAGTGCCTTTGCACTGACTGCTCCAAGGGCGGTCCACCGTTCCACACTCGCATCACCGCCTGCCCTGCCGCAGAACAAGCCGTCGCCACTTCAATCGCGCCATTTTCAACACCGCAATATCGGCTTGCATTGTCCAGCAGATTAACCAACACACGGCGCAAATGTTCCGATTGAAACCGTACCCTGACATCTACTGCCGCCAGATCAAAGCGCAACAAATGCCTCTGCTTGGCCTGCTCCTGCCAATCAGCACAAACTTTTGCAACAAGCTCATTCAACACAAATACATCCGAAGCCTCTACATGGTCGCCGCGCCTGACCCTGGAAACTTCAAGAACCTCTTCCACAATCTTGCCCAATCGGGCCGCATTTTGCCGCACCATTTGCGTGAGCTGTCTGTGACGTGGAAGTGCAATGTCTTCATCCAGCAAGGCGTTGGCCTGAACGATGGCCGCGAGAGGATTTCGAATTTCATGCGCGACCGCGGCCGACATTCGCCCCATGCTGGCGAGCTTCTCGGTTCGCATCCGTGCTTCCATCTCGCGCTGATCTCTAAGAAACATGACACACAGCGTTTGTCCACCGTCACCGGGCGTGGCAGTCAAACGCGTGCGTGCCTGCAAACGCAAAGGCCCTTGACCTGCGTGATGAATGACCACGTCGGCTTGACGCGCTGAATTTTCAGAGAAACTCAACTCGACAAGATCTACCAAGCCCTGCCATCCCGCCAATGCTGCCAGGTTGAAGGAATCGGCATCTGAGGCGACCTGCATTCCGAGCATCTGACACGCCGCGGGATTGGCAGCGCGCACCGTGCGCCCTTCATCGAGCACCAGAATACCGTCTGTCATCGACTCAATTACCAACTCGTTGACCTGTCTTTGCAGGCGAACTGCCAACTGATTTCGCTGTGCCCGTTGTTCCACATTAGTCAAGCGAATGGCAATCTGATTGGCCAGGAAAGCGATGGAAAAACAACCCACACCTGTCAGTGCTGCCTGCAGGAAGTGCCCAGCAGCAGCAGCTGGCACCTGGGTTGACGCCCAGCCTGCGTACAGCAGCAACATGAGCGTAACAAGCGCCGCACAGGCCATCGACAAAAGCAAGGATCCCAGCACTGACACCATCAAAATGGGAAGCGCAAACAAGGGCGTGTAGTTGACACTGTCGCCGTGCGTCACCTGTAGCGCCGCAACAGCCAGAATATCGACGCCGACAATGAGAATCCACTGAACGTCAAATGCCTCACCCAAGGGTCGTACGCCAGCCTTCAATCTGACACCCAAAGCGACTACACAATAAGCGGCACAGAACACGACAAGGGTACTGTCCCTGGCCGACCCAAGTTCGTAAACGACGCCCTGAAACGCCAAGAGCACCAGACCGAGCATAACGCGCGCAGTCATGAAGCCACGCCACAGTCGTTCAAATTCTTGAGGGCGCTCTACCGCTTCAATGCTGGCTTCCAGCAATGACGGATCAAACCAGGATTTTGCGTCTGGCTGCCGATGCATTCAGGGCTCAGCCTGTTGGCGGTGGTCAAGGCAGCAATAGAGTCCTTTACTTCCTTGCACAGCATCAACCAAGGCAACGTGGACCGAACACTGTCTGCAGCCCACCATCTCCACTGCTTGTGGCGAAGACTCGGCCTCCCTGCGCACAAATTCTGATCTCGTTGGCCTGTTAGAGCGCCATAGCCAGACCCCCACTAACATGACCAGCAACAGCACCGTCAGCCTCATGGCATCCGCCCTAGAATAATCTCCATCACAAAGCGCGAACCAACATAAGCCAAAAGCAACAAGGCAGAGCCAACGTACAGGACCCGCACCGCACGTTTGCCGCGCCAGCCAAAACGGGCGCGTCCAACCAGCAACACCGCGAAGGTCAGCCATGACAACACCGAGAACGCCGTCTTGTGATCAAACTTCAACTGCGCTCCAGCACCGTAGAGTTGGCCGCTGAAAACCGTTGCCACAAGCAAAGTGGCAGACAGCAGCAGAAAACCTGCCGTCACAAACCTGAATGTCAGGCGTTCCATTGTCAGCAACGGCATGCCACTGTGCGGATCAGCAGCCAGCCGAAAGCGCTCTTCGGCCCGCGTCATGAACCAGGCATGAACCACGGCGGCACCGAACAATCCGTAGGAGGCAATTCCTAACGCCCAGTGCAGAGGTAGCCAGGGTGAGGCCGTCGGGTGCAACGGATTGCCAGGGAACATGACAGCCAGCAGCGCTGCGATTGCACCTAGCAGTGACAGCGTCCAGCGCGTTTGCAACAGAGGATATATATGACTTTCAACCGCATAGACCGCCGCAATCAACCAGGCCGTAACCGACAATGCCGGCGCAAAACCGAAACGAGGCTCCTGGCCGAACAGACACAGGGCCAGTAGCAGCCCGTGCAGTACCCACGCCAGCCAGACCGCCACTCTGGCGAAATGCGAGCCCAAACGAGCAACCCCCATGGCTGACACCGAGTAGGCCAGCGCTGTGGCCACAGCCAACATCAAAACAGGCGGAGAAGCACTGGCTAAAATCATGCCTACAGTTTAGCGTTTTCATCTTGCCAGTTTCAATTGGCATTCAACCAAGGTTGCGTTCCACGCAATACCCCTATGGCTTCCGCTCTCAGCGACAAACTCTCCCGCCTGGTCAAGGAAATTCGTGGTCAGGCACGCATCACCGAGAGCAACGTCACCGACATGTTGCGCGAAGTGCGCATGGCCTTGCTCGAAGCCGACGTCGCCCTGCCCGTGGTACGGGACTTCATTGCCCGAGTCAAGGACAAAGCACTCGGCCAGGATGTGCTGGGCTCACTCTCACCCGGGCAGGCACTGGTTGGTATTGTCAGCAAGGAGTTGGCAGCCACCATGGGCGAAGGTGTGGCCGACATCAACCTCGCTACGCAACCGCCGGCGGTAATCCTCATGGCTGGCCTGCAAGGTGCAGGCAAGACCACCACCACTGCGAAGCTCGCCAAGTACCTGATTGAAAAGCGCCGCAAGAAGGTTCTGACTGTTTCCGGTGACGTTTACCGCCCTGCGGCGATTGAACAGTTGAAGATGGTGACGGCTCAGGCCGGAGCCGAATGGTTCGCCAGCACAACCGATCAAAAGCCAGTCGCCATTGCACTCGCAGCTCTCGACTACGCGCGCAAACATTTCTTTGATGTCCTGCTAGTCGATACGGCAGGCCGGCTGGCGATTGATGAAGCGCTGATGCGTGAAATCAGTGAACTCCACGCCGCACTCAAGCCCGTGGAAACCCTGTTTGTCGTCGATGCCATGCAGGGCCAGGAC
>CAIYGK010000458.1 GCA_903925725.1 uncultured beta proteobacterium
CATCGGCTGGTTTCAGGTAGCTCTCCGCAGTGACTTTTTCTCTCGCGTTTTGCGCCTGCCACTGCGCCAGCAAGCCCTGCGCAGACTGGGCACGTGCGATGGGTAGATCTGTGAAATACCAGTGATCAATCAGGGGGCTGATTCTGCCCAGCATAGCCGTCAGGTCCTTGTCCGCCATCGCCCCGAAGACCGCATGGGTGCGTGGAAAGTATCCCATCGCGTCCAGATTGGCCGTCAGCGCAGCAACGGCATGCGCGTTGTGGGCCACGTCAAGCACCAGTGTCGGCTGGCCGGCAATCACCTGAAATCGACCGGGTAGTTCCACCAGCGCCAGGCCGCTGCGCACTGCCTGCGCAGTTACCGGCAGGCGTTCGCGCAGAGCAGCCAGCGCGGCCAGCACACCCGCCGCGTTGAGCAATTGGTTGGCCCCGCGCAGCGCCGGATAAGCCAGACCGCTGTAGCGCCGGCCACGACCGGCCCAAGCCCATTGCTGCCTGTCGCCCGACACATTGAAATCGCCCCCCAGACGCCAGAGATCGGCGTCGATCTCAACCGCATGGTCAAGCAGGCTTTGCGGTGGCATCGGGTCGCTCACGATGACCGGACGACCCGTGCGCATGATGCCGGCCTTCTCCAGGCCAATCGACTCCCGGTCCGGGCCCAGGAACTCCATATGGTCAAGGTCGATGCTGGTAATGACAGCGCAGTCCGGTTCAATGATATTGACCGCATCGAGCCGTCCTCCCAGGCCGACTTCGAGAATGGCGACGTCGAGTCTGGCGCGAACCATGACATCCAACATGGCGAGTGTTGAAAATTCGAAATAGGTGAGCGAAATTTCAGCACTACCCTGGCAGCGGGCACGCTCTACCGCAGCGAATGCAGCCACCAGGTCATCACTGGCCACGGGCTCGCCACTGAGCCGCAGGCGCTCCTCAAAATGAACCAGATGCGGCGATGTGTAGACCCCAGTGCGGTAGCCTGCCTGCGCCAGAATGGATTCCAGCATGGCACAGGTCGAACCTTTGCCGTTGGTACCAGCCACAGTAATCACCGGGCACGTGAAGCGCAGCCCCATGCGCTGCGCCACCACTTTGACGCGCTTCAGGCCCATGTCGATATTCTTGGGGTGCAGCCGCTCGCAGTGGGCCAGCCATTGGTCTAGCGTTTGAGCTTGTGTGATCATCCTGCGCATCATTGTCGCCGAGCGCGGTCCTTGGTCACATGTGGGTCGCCTAAAATCGCGACTTAGCTCCAACCGCACCGCAAACAACATGGCCACCATTCTTCAAAACCTTCCCATCGGGCAAAAAGTCGGCATCGCTTTCACGGGCGGTCTTGACACCAGCGCTGCATTGCACTGGATGCAGCAAAAGGGGGCCCTTCCTTACGCGTATACGGCCAACCTTGGTCAACCGGATGAATCCGACTATGACGAGATCCCGCGCAAGGCGATGCAATACGGAGCCCAGGCAGCACGCCTCGTTGACTGCCGCAGCCAGTTGGCCTCGGAGGGCATTGCCGCCCTGCAAAGCGGTGCCTTTCACATCTCCACCGCCGGCGTGACCTACTTCAACACCACGCCGCTCGGGCGCGCGGTGACTGGCACCATGCTGGTCGCAGCCATGAAGGAAGACGACGTGCACATCTGGGGTGACGGCAGCACCTTCAAGGGCAACGACATCGAGCGTTTTTATCGCTACGGTCTGCTGACCAACCCATCTCTCAAAATCTACAAGCCCTGGCTCGATCAGTTGTTCATCGACGAGTTGGGTGGGCGTGCCGAAATGTCGGCATTCATGACCAAATCCGGCTTTGGCTACAAGATGTCGGCGGAGAAGGCTTACTCAACCGACTCCAACATGCTCGGCGCCACACACGAAGCGAAGGATCTGGAGCAGTTGAGCAGCGGCATCAAAATCGTCAACCCGATCATGGGTGTGGCCTTCTGGAGGGACGACGTTGCCGTGGCACGCGAAGAGGTCACAGTGCGCTTTGAAGAGGGCCGGCCGGTCGCCTTGAACGGCGTCGAATACGATGATCTTGTAACGCTGATCATGGAAGCCAACCGCATTGGCGGGCGCCATGGTCTGGGCATGAGCGACCAGATCGAAAACCGCATCATCGAGGCCAAGAGCCGCGGTATTTACGAGGCGCCCGGTCTGGCGCTGCTGTTCATCGCCTATGAACGACTGGTCACGGGCATCCACAACGAGGACACGATCGAGCAATACCGCGACAACGGTCGCAAGCTCGGCCGTCTGCTGTACCAGGGCCGATGGTTTGACCCGCAGGCCATCATGTTGCGCGAGACCGCCCAGCGCTGGGTAGCGAGTGCTGTGACGGGTGAAGTAACGCTGGAACTGCGGCGTGGCAACGATTACTCGATTCTGAATACAAGCTCACCCAACCTGACCTATGCAGCAGAGCGCCTGAGCATGGAGAAGGTCGAGGACGCGCCCTTCTCGCCAGCCGACCGCATCGGCCAACTCACCATGCGCAACCTCGACATCGTGGACACGCGCGCCAAGCTGGGCATCTATGCGCAAAGCGGCTTGCTGTCGCTGGGCAAGGACGGGGACTTCTTGAAGCTCGGCGGCGGAACTACCGAGTAAGACCGACTATTTTCGGCCCAGGTACGCTGAAGCAATCGGCACCAGTGATGCTGCGGTGATCCCCAGGCAGGACAAGCCAGGCACTTTGCCGCTAGCAACGTTGTCAACTTTCATGGAATCAAGGTTGTCACGGCTCATCAGTGGCTCGCCTGGCGCCAGTTCCATCAAAGCCGCCTGCAATCGGCCCAGCCAGCGTGGAAGCGCCAACACTGGACGCCCTCTCCCACCTCTCACGCCACTTAATCGCGCCGACAACTCCACCAGTTGACGCAGCGTAAATACATCGGGGCCGCACAGTTCCAGAACCAAGGGCTGATTGGGCGCACAGGCGATGTCAGTGCGCTCCAGACTGCGCACGACGGCACCGGCCACGTCCCCCACCCAGACCGGCTGAAAGCGCGTTGTGGCACCCGCCAGAGGCATTACCGGCAGCACCTTCTGCAATTGCGCAAAGACGTTGAGAAACTTGTCATTGACACCAAAAATTACACTGGGGCGCAAGATGGTCAGATCAAACCCGGCATGCTGCCCCAAGACTGCCGCCTGCAACAGGACCGCTTCACCCTGCCCCTTGCTGCGCAGGTACATCGAGGGCGCAGATTGCGGACGTGTTGAATCAGCACCGAGCGCACTGAGGTGAACCACTTGCCTGACACCGGCAGCGCCGCACGCGCGCGCCAGCTTTTGTGGCAGCTTCACATGAACTTTCTCAAATGCGTCAGCCGTACCGTGCAGGATCGCCACCAGATTCACTACCGCCTGATGGCCCGTCAGCGCCTGTGTTAGCGCCGCTTCATCATGCACGTCGAGCTCCAGCAAGCGAACCTCGGGAAAGCGCCTGTGCAACAGCTCGGCATTGGCTCGCCGACGCGTTGGCACCGTCACCCGCCAGCCCTGACGCAGCAGCAGTTCACACACCGGGGTGCCCACGAACCCGGTACCGCCCAATACCAAAACGTTCTTCATGATCCGAATCTAACGCTTTACATCATGCGCCGCGCTGAGCAGGGTCAACCGACTGTGGCCAAGGACGTAGCAAAAAAAGCTAACATGGCACGCTGTTTTAGTTTCAGAACGTACCATGACCACATCCAGCATTGACAACATCAGCATCACGACCCAGGCCAATGTCTACTTTGACGGCAAATGTGTGAGCCACAGCATCACCTTCGCAGATGGCAGCAAGAAGACCGTCGGCGTGCTGCTGCCAGCCACTCTGACATTCAACACGGGGGCACCGGAAATCATGGAATGCGTGGCTGGAAGTTGCGAATACAAGCTGGCTGGCAGCCAGGCTTGGGTGAAATCGGTTGCCGGTGAGAAGTTCAGCGTGCCGGGCAATTCTTCTTTCGAGATTCGGGTTGCCGAGGCTTATCACTATATTTGCCATTTTGGCTGATTCAGACTACCACCGGTTCCGGCTCCAGCAGGATACCAAAGCGCTCATAGACACTGGTCTGAATGGCCTTGGCCAGCGTCATGACTTCACCACCGGTCGCGCCACCCCTATTGACAAGCACTAATGCCTGCTTTTCATAGACGCCGGCATTGCCGACCGACTTGCCCTTCCAGCCACAGGCGTCAATCAGCCATCCGGCAGCCAGTTTGATGGCGCCATCAGCCAGATGGTAGTAAACGATTTTGGGATCACGTGCAATGATGTCAGCGCATTGTTCCGGCGTCACTGTCGGGTTCTTGAAAAAGCTCCCGGCATTGCCGATCAGCGCCGGATCCGGCAACTTGGCGCGACGAATGTCGCAAATCCACTGGAACATTTGCTGTGCCGACGGTTGCGCAATTCCGGACTCCAGCCTTTTCTTCTCTACATCGGCATAGCCCAGTACTGCTTTCCAGGGCTTGGGCAAGCTCAACCGAACCTGAGTGATGAGCGCGCGGCCAGCCAGCCCGAGGCTTGCTGACTGGTGCTTGAAAATCGAGTCACGATAGCCAAAGGCGCATTGCGCCGCGTTCAGCGTGAACGTCTTGCCAGTCTGCAGGTCCACTGCGTCCAGTGAATCAAAGCGGTCCTGCAACTCGACGCCATAGGCGCCCACGTTTTGTACCGGGGCCGCACCCACGGTTCCTGGAATCAGGGCCATATTTTCAAGACCGGGGTAGCCTTGACTCAAGGTCCAGCTGACAAAATCATGCCAATTCTCCCCAGCGCCAGCCTCCACGACGAACGCCTTGCCAGTTTCACGCACCAGACGCCATCCCTTGATCTCGACTTTCAGAACCAGAGGCTTGACATCGCCAGTGAGCACAATATTGCTGCCGCCACCCAGCACAAATTTTGCTTGGGTGGCCGATTCCGGGTCTGCGAGAACGGCTTGCAGTTCGGCCTGACTGCCAATACGCACCAGACAATGGGCCTTGGCCACAATGCCAAAGCTGTTACAGGCTTGAAGAGGAACGTTTTTCTCGATTAACATTGCTGCAATTCTCTCACTAGCGACCTGCTACGATTTTTATGGGAGTTGACCATGCCTTCTTTTGATACCGTGTGCGAAGCCAACCAGGTGGAAGTAAAAAACGCCGTGGAAAACAGCGCCAAGGAAATCGGCACGCGCTTTGATTTCAAAGGGACGCCAGCGGCGATCGAAATCAAGGAAAAGGAGATCACCCTGGTTGGCAATGCTGATTTTCAACTGACCCAGATCGAAGACATTCTGCGCAGCAAGCTGACCAAAAGAAGCGTGGATGTGCGTTTTCTGGATCGGGGAGAGGTTCAAAAGATGGGAGGCGACCGGGTCAAACTGGTCATCAAGGTGCGCAACGGCATTGAGGCAGAAGTTTCAAAGAAGATTCAGCGAGCGCTCAAGGACAGCAAACTCAAGGTTCAGTCCGCTATTCAGGAGAGCAAACTGCGGGTAACAGGAGCGAAACGTGATGATCTCCAGGCAGCCATGGCACTGATTAGAAAAAGCATCACCGACCTGCCTTTGAGCTTCGATAATTTTCGCGACTGACAGATCACCACCGTGACCTTGCAGAACGAAAACGATTACCAGGATCTGCTCAGCCTGTGGTCCGATCTGGAATCAGGTCTGGGCATCATTCTGAACAGTCCGGACAGCATTCAGGAGTTTGAGCAACGGGTCTGGCAATACGACCGCTGGATGCGCGATCTGCTCCAGCGCGACCCGGATCTGGGCTTGTACCTGTTGTTCCAGCTTGCGAGCAACTCTCCGGTTGGCTACAGTGCATCCCACGCCCTGATTTGTGCCGTGCTGTCCCATCTGATTGTGCTCGAGTTTGGCTTGCCGGAGGCAGCGCGCACTAGTCTGGTCCATGCCGCCATGACAATGAACATCTCGATGACAGCGCTGCAAGACCGGTTGACTGAACAGACAGAAAGGCCAAACCCCACGCAGCAAGAGGCGATTGCTGCGCATCCGATCAACAGTTCTGCGACGCTGAACCGCATCGGCGTTGCGGATGCACTATGGCTTCACACCATTGAGATGCATCACGATGAAGCCACTGATAAGGGCGAGTTGCGAGCAATTTCTCCGGTCCGGCGATTGGCCCGCATTCTGCGGGTAGTGGATCGCTACGCGGCCCAGATCAGTCCACGCAAGTTGCGGGAAGGTCGCAGCGCGACTGAGTCGATTCGCTCAATCATTGCCAAGTCTACCCATCCACCTGACGAAGTGAGTCACGCTCTGGTGCATGCGGTCGGATTGTGTCCACCGGGCACCTATGTGCGCCTGGACAGTGGTGAACTTGCCGTGGTCGTGCGACGGAGCGACCAACCAAATTTGCCGGAGGTCGCCATTGTCATCAATGGCGAAGGTCTGCTCATCACTCCGGCCCGCCGTAAGCGGCTGGCCGTGGCACCTTGACGCAGGCGCCCGGAATATGCGAGGTCGTTGACGGCGCTCAGACCGGCGGTTGCCAGCGATGCGGAAGCAACTCCTCGATTCGGCTGTTCAGGTGCGATGGCAGTCGCGTGAGAAC
>CAIYGK010000459.1 GCA_903925725.1 uncultured beta proteobacterium
AGTGGAAGGCCCGGAAATAGTTGGCCACCGAACCGATCGCGTCTGACGCACTGTTGAAGAGGTCGATCCTGCTGTCGCCATCGAAATCAATCGCGTACTTGACCCAGCTCGAAGGCATGAACTGGGACATACCCATGGCTCCAGCGTAGCTGCCAAGCGGAATCAAAGGGTCGATGCCGGTGCGATGCATCAGACTGAGGAACTGCTCAAGTTCCGATTTGAAAAATGCGCTGCGCTCTGTTGCGCGAGTGTGATTGGCCGGAAAATCGAAGGCCAGCGTGGTCAGTGCATCGATGACCCGATAAGCACCCATCTGCTGGCCGTAAATGCTTTCAACTCCGATAATTCCGACGATGATTTCTGCTGGCACGCCGGTCTGCTCTTGCGCGCGCTCCAGACTGTCCTGATTGGCCCGCCAGAATTTGACACCTGCCCGGATGCGCACAGGTTCAACGAAGCGGCTCCGGTACAGACGCCAGTTCTTTGCAATGCCTACCGCGGGTGGCTGGATGAGTTTGGCAATCTGTGGCGAATAGTGCGCCTGCCCAATGGCGCGACGCACCCACTCCAGGTTTAAGTCACGACGGCTGGCGATGTCGCTGGCTGCTGCCATGGCGTCTTCGCGCTGCGCATAGGCGGGGCCGCTCGCGGCGTTCGGCGCCGCAATTTTGGTGCTTTCCTGCTTTTTCTTCGTCCTGGGTGCTGACTCCGCGGCCCCGAAAAGACAGAGGCACGTCAGGAAGAGGACAAAGAGATGAAGAGGCTTCAAAGTCACTGGCGACGGATCAATTGTTTAAATTCATCTCGCAGTGTAGCGACAGCGCTGCGTTGTCCACTGTGGCGTCCATAGCGCTGTGCCTCCAACCGCAACAACCAGGGGCGCAGTCCCATCAGCAAGGGATCGTTCGGCGCGCATTGTTCCTGCAACTGTTCGGCCAGTCGACGCGGCGGACTGTTGGCAACAACGCAGAAGCCAAGCTTTTTCAAGTGCCCGGTAGTTGCTGCCAGCAACTGTAGCCATGGATCATGGCGACGGCGATCCCACATGGCCCTGGCGGCGCCTGCGAGACTTGTCAACACGACCACGCCAATAAGCAAGTAGCTCAGGTCTTCCCAACTGGGTGACGCAAAACCAACGGCTCGCAGCAGATCAAACTGTTTGCCCTGGGTGTAGTTCAGCACCCATTGGTTCCAACCGTTGTTGACGGCCTCCCACATGGAACGCAACTTGAAGGCCAGATCCGGGTTGACGGCACCAAACCACGCGCGGGTGAAAACACCAGGGCTGACGGCCAGACGTTGCATTGCACCGGTACGGCCGGGCGCCACGACACTTGTCGGGTCAACACGGAGCCAACCGCGCCCGGCCAGCCAGACCTCGGCCCAGGCATGAGCATCGCTCTGGCGTACGACGAGATACCCATCAACCGGATTGATCTCCCCACCTTGATAGCCGGTCACAATGCGCGCCGGAAGGCCCAAGGCGCGCATCAAAATGACGAAGCTTGATGCGATGTGTTCGCAAAACCCTTCCTTGCGGTCAAACCAGAACTCGTCAGCGGTGTGCTGGCCGTAGACGCCGGGTTCGAGTGTGTAATGGTAGTCGCCGTGGCGCAGGCGGTCCAATACAAGCTGGATCAGCAGTTCGCCGTCGGCATTGACATTGCGCGGATCAGCTCGCATTTCACTGGCCAGTTGGGCGGTTCGCGGGTTCGCACCTTGGGGCAGGGCCAGATAGTTCTGCAGCGCCATGACTGCTTGCATCGGTCCATGGCGGAAGTCGGGGTAGCTCTGAGCGTCATAGCGAAGCAAATCCGTGATGGGGCGGTCCGCGATCCATTGCAGGTCCGGTGTCATGGCGGCATCAAAGCCAGTTACCACGGGCTTGCCGGGAGTGGCGTCCAGCAGCAGGAACCAGGGCCGACTGTTGGGCTCCAAAGTTACCTGATACCTGATCCCGGTGCCACTGACTTGCAGATTCGCCGGCGTTGGCTGGCGATAGGGCAAGGCCGCTTGCAGCACACGCCACTCACGACCATCAAAACTTGACAGCACGGGGCCGCGAAAGTAGAGCTCGGATGGGGACGGGAGCTTGCCTTCAAAGCGTATGCGCATGGCAATGCTGTCGTCGAGCGCCAGTTTGGCGATGCTTCCGACGGACATGGTTGACGAGAGCCCACTGCGACCAGTCATGGCATCGCTCGGGATCCCCCACAGAGGGGCGACTCTCGGAAAGAGCAGGAACAGCACGGCCATGATCGGGGCGCCCAGCAGGGCCATGGAGCCAGCGATTCTGGCTGCGTGAAGCAGGGGTGGCTTGCCTACGGGCATGTGCGCGTTGACAAGGGCGGTCAACAAGCCCAACAGGGCCAGCAGCATGGCGCCAGCGGTAAGCAGCGACTGCGAGTAGAAGAAGTTGGTGAGCAGTGTAAAGAAGCCCAGAAAGAAAACCACAAAGGCGTCACGCCGGGCGCGCAGTTCGAGCAGCTTCAAGGCCAGCAAGATGATGATCAGGGTGACGCCGGCATCGCGTCCGAGCAGCGTTCTGTGGCTGAACCAGGTTGCGCCCGATGCCACCGCCAGAAGACCGAGCAACCACCAGCGCGAGGGCAAGGGCCGTCCCATCACAGCGAGAGCAGCCCGCCACAGCAGCATGGACGCAGTCAGCAGACTGCACCACAGGGGAATATGGCTCACATGCGGCAGAACCAGCCAGGCCGTGACTGACAGCAGAAACAGCGTGTCGCGAGCGTCGCGCGGCAGTCTGAGCAGTCGCGTCAACATAGGGCCAGCGCCTCAAGGCAACGCTTTTTGTGGACCTCTCCGGAACTCGGAGCGATCTGCACGGCGCCAAGTCGCAGACCGTAGTCAAGACCCTGCTGCTCGGCCCGCAACACCCACGCGCACAGGCGCGACAGTTGTTGTTCCGGATCATTGGTGCCGCTTTGCTCCCGGTCCAGCCACAACTCGGTGTGCTGAACCTGCTGCGCGTCACGGCTGACGAGTTGTTCAGCTTTGGCAAACTTTTTCCAGACAATGAGCTTCAAGGGGTCACCGCGTCGATAGGCGCGTACGCCGTCGTATTCGCCGCTGCTTGAAAGGTGCGCACTGGCAGCGCCATCTGCGCGTGCCAGACCCGCCGGAAGCGGCGGTGCGAAGGCCTCGGGTCGCGGGTACACCAGAACTTTCGCGGCGGGGCGCCAGATCGTCCAGACCCGAAAGGTCCCAAGCGGAAACCGTGTTTCGGCAGTCAGTGTCGGCACAGGGTGCAGACCGCGGCGGGTCGGTTTGAAAGCGATATGGACCGTGCTGCTGCCTTGGGCCGGCAGGTTGATCCAGAGCCAGTGACCTGAGTCCAGCACGGACAGACCAATTCCATACCGGATCGAGCGCCGCTGACTTTGCAGGTAGATGCCGATGGGCGCACTGGACCCGGCAAATTGTGCATCAGGTGCGATGAGATTCATCGTGATGCCACGCAGTGTGGCGTGGCACACTTGCATGCCAACGATGGCGCTGCCGGCCAGCAAGAAGGTCAGGAGGTAGCCCAGGTTGAGCTGGTAGTTGATCGAAGTCACCAGCAACAACAACAGGGTCAGCGCCAGCATCAGTCCAGGCGCGGTTGGCAGGATGTAGACGTTGCGCTGCGTCAGAATCATGCTGTCACGCAGCGGCAAGCGCCTTTCAAGCCATTTCCCAAACCAGCTCACGGCAGTGGCACCGCGTCCAGCATGGCGCGCACCTGCTCCACCGAACCTCTTGCCGCGTCGCCGACCGGAATCAGACGGTGCGCCACGGTTTGCGCCAGAATGTCCTGAACGTCGTCCGGTGCCACGTAATCACGCTCGCACAGCAGGGCCTGTGCCTTGGCGGCGCGCAGCACCGCCATTCCGGCACGTGGACTCAGTCCCTTCAAGAACCACTGACCGTTGCGCGTCGCAGCGATCAGATCCTGCACGTAATCCAGCAGCGGCTCCGAAGCGTGAATCGCCAGGACGCTGCGTTGCAGGTCCAGCAACTCCGAACTGGTGAGCAGGCTGGGAAGTGTGTCCACCATGTCGCGCCGGTCGCGACCGGCGAGCAGGTCGCGCTCGGCGCCGCGATCCGGATAACCGAGCGATATCCGCATCAGGAATCGATCCAGTTGGGACTCTGGTAACGCGTAGGTGCCGACCTGGTCAAACGGGTTTTGAGTCGCGATGACGAAGAAGGGGGAGGGCAAGGGGCGCGTCGCGCCCTCCACGCTGACCTGCTTTTCTTCCATGGCCTCGAGCAATGCACTTTGCGTCTTGGGGCTGGCCCGATTTATTTCATCGGCCAACAACACCTGTGTGAACAGCGGGCCAGGATGAAAGACAAAGGTTTCGCTGCTGCGCTCGTAGATGCTCACGCCGGACAGGTCACCAGGCATCAGGTCGGCAGTGAACTGGACACGCGAGAACTGCAAACCCAGGGTTTTGGCCAGCGCATGAGCCAGGGTTGTCTTGCCAACGCCAGGGACATCCTCTATCAGCAAATGTCCTCCTGCCAGCAGGCAAGCCAGGCAATCGCGGGTCTGAGCCGGCTTGCCGACGATCACCGTGTTAAGCTGATCGACCAGTGATTTAAGTTTTTGTTGTGCATTCATGGCATGACCTTACCAAAAATATTCAAGAGACGGACGCGCACTGTGACTATGACCGGATACTTTACTCACCCTGACTGCTGGAAACACGAAATGGGCCCGGGGCATCCTGAGTGCCCGGAGCGACTCGATGCCATCGAGGACCGCATCCTGATTTCAGGTCTGGACGTTGCGCTGGACCGACGCCAAGCGCCGGTCGCCTCGCTGGCAGACATTGAATTGGCGCATGGTCGCATGTATGTCGCTGCATTGCGTGGTTTGAGCGATAACCTGCGGGAGGAAATTGAGGCAGGTGGCCCCGCCCACGCGCCGATTGACCCGGATACCTCGATCAACGTCAGCACCTGGGACGCGGCGCTGCGGTCCGCTGGCGCGGCCCTGGCTGCCACGGATGCGGTGCTGGCAGGCGAGATGGAGACCGCATTTTGCTCGGTTCGTCCGCCGGGACACCATGCCTGTCGCGACAAGGCCATGGGTTTTTGTTTCTTCAACAACGTTGCCATTGCAGCCAAGTACGCGCTGGAACGTCACGGCTTGAAGCGCGTGGCGATCGTCGATTTTGATGTGCACCACGGCAACGGTACCGAAGATATCGTCGCAGGTGACCAGCGCATCCTGATGGTGAGTTTCTTTCAGCATCCTTTTTATCCAACTGACTGGGCTCATAGCGGTGCTAGCAACCTGGTCAATCTTCCTGTTCCGGCCTATACGAAGGGTATGGACATACGCGAGTTGATAGAGAGTGCATGGATACCCCGGCTCGAGGAGTTTGCGCCGGAGATGATTTTCGTCAGTGCCGGTTTCGATGCGCACCGGGAAGACGATATGGGTCAGATGGGGCTGGTCGAGCAGGATTACGCCTGGATCACGCACCGCGTCAAGGACGTCGCCCGACGCCATGCGAAGGGGCGCATCGTGTCCTGCCTGGAGGGTGGCTATGCGATGAGTGCACTTGGCCGCAGCGTGGAGGCGCAC
>CAIYGK010000460.1 GCA_903925725.1 uncultured beta proteobacterium
CGATCTCAGGCGCTGTTGCGTAGCCGCTCGATCGCGAACAGCAGCCCGTAGAAGCCGACCAGCGTCAGCAGGATGCCGGGGCCGGGCAGGCGATAGGCCATCGCGCCGCCGGCGCAGGCCGCGCTCCACAGCAATGAGGCTGATAGCAGCATGTAGGTGTTGCGCAGCACGCGCTGGGCGCTGCTGCTGGTGGCGGCGGCGCCGACGCGCGTCGCGCTGCCTTCGATGACGATTCGGTCGCCAGGGCGGTCCATGCAGGCATCTCCTGAAGAATTGAAGGCGCGATTATACTGCATCGGCCGGGTTACGATGGGTGGGCGATGCGGTCTGTCACGCACAGACCGTCTCAGTCCGGTAAAGTTCCGCTCCGCGGACGACGCGCTGGTGGGGTGGCCGAGCGGTTTAAGGCTCTAGTCTTGAAAACTAGCGAAGGTTAACGCCTTCCGTGGGTTCGAATCCCACCCCCACCGCCAGAACAAGACCTTCGAACCCGCTGGGCAGCCTCGAAGGCGTTCAGAGCCCAGCACCTTGCGGGCTTTTTGCTGACGTCACCCCGGTTTTTCGTCGTCATTTAGACCGGGAGTACCGCCTGGCCGCCTCGGTAGCACGTCCAGGCAAGCAAGCTTGCCACGACTTTATGCAGGGCATCCCTCCGCGGCCTCCGGCCGGTGGCACAGGGCAATGCAGGTGATGTCATCGGCTTGCGCCAGGCCGTGCGTAAAGGCATCCACCGCCGTCAGCAAACGGTTGACACACGCCTGTGGTCCGCCGCAAACCACCCCCTCAAAGGTCTCTTTCACGCGCGCGAGGCCAAACTCCTGCAAGTTCGCATCGTGCGCTTCGGTGATGCCATCGGTGATGAGCAGGACCGTGTCACCGGCCTGCAGCGCTACGTCCGCCGCCGCATAGCGCTGTTGTCCACGCGCGCCTAGCGCCCGGCCCTTGGGAGCGTCCAGCCAGCGCGGCGGGCCGCGGCGGGGGATGAGCAGCGGCTGCACGTGACCGGCGTTGACGAACGACAGCGCACCGGTTGCGGGCTGGTAGTGGGCATACACGGCGGTCACGAACAGCATCTCCGTGTTGCCTTGGTGCAGCAGGTTGTTGGCGTCTGCGACCAGCGCGCCGGCGTCGCTGCCCGCGACGCCCCGGGGTAGCTGCAGCGCCGTGGTATGCAGGACACTCTTGGCAGACATGCCGAACAGTCCGGCGGGAACGCCTTTGCCACAGACATCCGCCACGACCAGGCACACGCCACCATCCTGGAAGTGGAAGTGATCATAAAAGTCACCGCCGATGTCCTGTGCCGGCCGCATCATCCCATGAACCGCAAAGGCCGCCGTTGCAGGCCACGGACTTGGCAGCAGCGCTTGCTGCAGCTTCGCGGCGACGTTGAGCTCGTCCTGCAACCGGCTCAGGTGTCGCGATTCCCGATACTGGGCTTGGCAACCCAGTTTCCGGTCGCGATGGACAATGGCGCCACCAATGACACACAGGACGACCAGCGTCAGCAGGTCCACGAAATGCTCCAGCCGCGGGGCTCCCCCGAGCGCTGCAAAGGTGAAGATCAGGGCGGTGCCGGCCACGAACGAGATGGCATTGATCGCAGCGCGTAAGCGCCACTGCACGACGTAGACGAAATTTGTCACGACCAACAGACAGGCTATGCGCATGAATGCACCGCGCGCCAGGATGGTGACCAAGGACAGCACCAGCAGTGCCGTGAAGAAACTGTACAGGTGTAGCTTGAGCAAGCGCGCGCTCAGGCGCTGATTCGCAGCAACGCGCCGATA
>CAIYGK010000461.1 GCA_903925725.1 uncultured beta proteobacterium
GCGATGAATCAAGGGTGGCACCACCACCTTGCGCCATCAACTCACCCCACGCACCGGCCATGCCGTGTAAGCGTAGCGCCTTGAGTTCTGCTGGCACGTCACGTTCTTTCTCAATCGGGGTGCTGCTACGCATGGTTCACCATCAATTCATTCTTTCGCAAGAAGGCCTGCCAGAGTTTTTGACGTGACAGGTCACCGGCAAATTCGTCAGTCAACCCGATCGGGAGCTCGGCCGGCACGGCCATCCCGCGACGCGCAAAGGTGGCAGCGATTGCTGTGGCCAGCGTATTGAGGTCCAGCGCCTCCCGGTCGAGCAGGACCGAGAGATCGAGATAATCTTTCAGACGACTGTTGGTCATGCCCAGCAATGCAATGGCATGCAACTTCTCAGCGACGACCGTGTAGACGGGGTAAGTTCGCAACATTGGCGCCGGAAAATCTGCGAGCAGTACCGGATAGGTGGCCTGAATCGGTCCGGGTGTGACCGCGTCACCGAAACCGATGTCAATCTGGGTTCTGCATCTTGCGCGGGCCAGGTCCGCATCAATCATGACGCGGGCGCCGGCGTAACCAGTTCGACCGGGGCCGTCCGTAACTCAACTTTATATCAGAGGCTCGATGATGGTTGCCGCCATGGCCATGCTTTCTGCAAACTTCGGCCGAAACCCAAGGGCGTCAATGGCGTTGAATTCTGCCTCGGCATATTCAGCCCTTAGCTCAAGTCGTTGCAGAAACGCGGCACCATGCTTTTTCATGAACGGCGCCGCAACCGCAATTGCACCCGGCTCCTTCGTCGCCACCGCGCATAGGTCAAAAAGGTCTCTGGCTTTGGCCTGGTTGCCGCGATGCCACATCTTCTTGGCGATGATTTCTGCGCAAGTTTCAAACTTGACCGACCGGCCCATGCACTTCGCAATGTCGTAGGGGTCATCTGTAAGCGACTTCCCCACGACGATGTCGATTTCCCCTGCCGGCAGAAAGAACTTGATGAACTCCGAATTTTCCTCATATTCTGTGCTGACCCCTTCGGCGACGTCACTCAACCTTGGATTGATGTGTCCCAGGTACTGCGGGTCCGGAACGAAGAGGTCGATGTCTTTACTTTGGCGGTGGCCGATCCGCAGCATGAGGACGGTTCCACCGCCAAATGTCCAAAGCGGACTCCGAATCTGGGTCTCAAGATGAGTCATTAGCCTGAGGGCATGCGGAAAGAGTTCGGTCCATACGCCCGGACGATTGACGTCAATCATGCTCAGTGCCATTGCTCACGGCTGCTCAAAAATTGGCGCGCCAGCTCCCGCATCCTGTTCCAGATCTGGACGCGGTCTACCCCATGCTTGAGATGAAGCTCCTCAACGACCCCAGCCAGCAAGGAAATCGGCGCCTCTTCTAATAGAGTGTGCAGATGTGGCACGAACTCCTTGGGGAGATCCTTGGTCGTCAGGACCTGCTCCAGGATTTCCGGGCCCATGGAGACTCCAAAACTTACGCTGCTTGTTTGCGCGGCCTTAAGCAAAGCGGAACTCTTGCGGCTTCCAACTCTTTCACTATGTGATCGTGGCGGCGCCACTGTCACCTGCAGGCCAAGACTTGCCAGAAGCCTTGACGCGCGGTTGAGACTCAGGTCGTGGATGGTGCCGTTTTCGACCTGATTGACTGTGGCGCGTGACAAACCGCTGAGTTTGGCAAGGCTGGCTTGCGTCAATCCCATGTCGGAGCGCCTTGTGCGCACCACTGCGCTGAGTTCCTCGATTGCAGACATGCGGGAATCATAGTCAATCGGACAACTTATGTCAAATATATTCGACACAATTTGGTTTCACTTCAACCCAACCACTCTGATCGATGGCGATCAAGTTCCCGCGCATGATCCCCAAGAACCGGGCCAGATTTGGTCGGTACGCCTGTCATGGAGTCCACCAGAAAAGAGAACTTCGGGGTCAGGCGAAAGTCTGCACCAAACACGCCTTTCACCCCAAAGGGGCGCATTTAGGAATTCTGCATATCAAATTTTTCCCCATGTTGATGCCATCTTTCTAAGTGCGTCGTCCGAAACGCCATGCACATTTTTCCAGTTACCCGCTGCTTCAAATGTCAGGATGCTCTTCGTTAGCTTCTGATAGGGAACCATATCGCTTAGCTTTATGAACGTGTTGCTCACTACAACCTTGCGTCCCATCTTTAACGCAATCTGCGTAGACCGCAGGCACCAGGCGTGCGCCTCAGCACTCTTGCTCTGACGGAAGATATATTTCCCCCTCGCTACAAAGTAGAAGTGAACTGGCCCCCAAAAAATGGACGCCACGAAGTCTGTAAATTTGACTTTTTGGAGGGTTTATGAAAGCAGGAGCAGATAGGAAGTACACGAATGAATTTCGTGATGCAGCGGTCAAGC
>CAIYGK010000462.1 GCA_903925725.1 uncultured beta proteobacterium
CCATTTTTCAATTCGGCGAACGACTTCCGGAATTCGAGGTGCTCGTGCTCAACGAGCGAGCGGTGAGGGCCAGTGCCGGCATTCTGTTCTTCTTCGCCCTGGTGTCCTTCATGAATGCCTTCTTGCAGGGGAACTTTCAGCCGACACGGGTATTCGTGGTGGCATTCCTGGTTGACTTCGCGATCAGGATATTGATCAACCCCAGATACGCCCCGAGTCTGATCGTGGGTCAATGGGTCGTGCGCAAGCAGCAACCTGAGTACGTGGGTGCGCCGCAGAAGCGCTTTGCCTGGGCTATCGGTTTTGTGCTGGCATCGGCCATGTTGTACCTGATGGTTCTCAACAATGTCATCGGGCCCATCAACATGCTGGTCTGCTCGGTTTGCCTGCTTCTGCTGTTCTTCGAGACAGCGTTCGGCATTTGCATCGGGTGCAAGATCTACAACCTGTTCAACAAGGAAAAAGCCCGGCTTTGTCCAGGTGGCGCCTGTGAAGTGCCAGTGGGCAAGCGTTCAACCCCAAGCCTTGCTCAAGCTGCCATCCTGCTTGTGTTTCTTGGGATGCTGGTTGGTGTGGTTCAGTGGGTTAACAGCACAGGCTTGCAAAGACAGGCGGCAGTTCCTCGCTCCGGGGTCAACGTGCCTGCTTCCGCCGTGGACCCGGCAGAGATTGAACGTTGCAAGGTACCCGAATTCGCCAAAGCCATGGGCCACGAGGAAAAGTGGAAACTGCATAACAACTGTCAGTGAGAGCGCATGAATATTTCGTCCAAAACAAAGCGCCGTCTGCTGCTGACCTTTCTGGGTGTTGCGCTGATCGCTGCCATGGCCTTCGTGGTTTTGCGGTCCGGCCCGTTGGCGCCGACACGCATCACGGTTGTGCAGGTCAAGGAAGGCAGTTTTGAGCCCGCCCTGTTTGGCATCGGCACAGTGGAGGCCCGTCGCAGCTGGATGATAGGCCCGACGGTGGCGGGACGCGTCCTGAGCGTCAAGGTCGATGTAGGCGACACCGTCAAGGCGGGTCAATTGCTGGCGGAGATGGACCCGGTCGACATTGACCAGCGGCTGGCCTCGTTTGACGCTTCCATAGAGCGCGCCAGAAGCGCCCATGCCGCGGCCCTGGCGCAGCAGGCGGACGCGAAGGCACGGCGTGAATTGGCCTTGTCCAATATGCGCCGCAATCAGGATCTGGCGGACAAAGAATTCATCAGCGCTGGTGCGCTGGAGTCCCGTGCCCAGGAGAAGATATCCGCTGATGCCGCGGTTGAGGTGGCACGCGCCAATGCGCTTGGCGCCTTGCAGGACCTGGAGCGCATCAAGGCTGACCGCGCGGCGCTGATGCAGCAGCGTGTCAATGTCAGACTAACCGCGCCTGCTGATGGTGTGGTGAGCGCTCGTGACGCTGAGGCGGGCTCGACCGTGGTGGCGGGGCAATCCGTGCTGCGATTGATCGATCCGGCCAGTCTATGGATCAAACTTCGCGTGGATCAGGGCCGCTCGGCTGGATTGGCACCTGGCCTGAAGGCGCGCATTGTCTTGCGCTCCCGGCCGCAGCTGGCGTTTTCCGGCAGCGTCGCACGGGTCGAATTGTTGAGTGACAGCGTAACGGAAGAACGGGTGGCACAGGTCTCTCTGGACGAATCGCTTGCAGGGCTATCGGTCGGGGAGATGGCCGAGGTGACGCTTCAATTGCCGCCCAGTGCCAGGAGCCCCCTGGTGCCGAGTGCCAGCGTTCAGCGCCAGGGCTCCATGACCGGTGTCTGGAAAATGGAATCGGGCAAGCCGAGCTTTGCGCCGGTACGGATCGGCTCGAGCAGCCTGGAGGGTCAGGTTCAAATACTCGAGGGCATCAAGCCGGGGGACGAGGTCGTGGTTTACAGCCAAAAGGTTTTGAGCACGGGTAGCCGTGTGCAGGTCGTGGATTCGCTTGTCAAGCCCGTCAACGCCTCCGGGGTCAATCCGTGATCAGTCTGGCTGGGCGTGACATCCTGCACGCATGGCCCAAGTTCGTGCTGACCGGCATGGGTCTGGGACTGCTCATTGGCGTGACCCTGTCCATGGCCGGAGTTTATCGGGGAATGGTGGACGACGCCCAAGCGCTGTTGACCAACAGCGGTGCTGATCTGTGGGTTGTGCAAAAAGATACGCAGGGGCCGTATGCCGAGTCAAGCAGTCTCAAAGACGATCTGGTCCATGGCATCGAAGGTATGCCGGGAGTGCTGCGGGCAGCCAATGTCACCTACCTCAACATGCAAGTGGGTCGCGGCTCGGACGAGGTGCGGGCGATGGTGGTGGGCATCGAGCCAGGCAAACCGGGTAGTCCGACTTACCTGGTGGCGGGTCGCCACTTGACGCGAAGCCACTATGAAGCATTGGCCGATGTGAAGACCGGTTTTGGTCTGGGGGAACGCATCCGTATTCGCCGTCACGACTATGAAGTGGTAGGTCTGACGCAGCGTATGGTCTCCTCTGGTGGCGATCCGATGGTGTTCATTCCGCTCAAGGATGCACAGGAAGCCCAATTTCTCAAGGACAACGACGCCATCGTGAATGACCGTGCGCGCACCGCCGCCAATCCGGCATTCAACCGTCCCGGAGTGCCAGGTTTGCTCGATGCGGCACAAGCAGCGCTCACCAGCAGCCACAGCGTCAACGCCGTTTTGGTACAGGTCAGAGAGGGCTACGCGCCGGAAACGGTGGCGGAGCCGATTCGGCGCTGGAAGCATCTGGAAGCTTTCGACCGCGCCGGCATGGAGGATATTCTGGTGGCCAAG
>CAIYGK010000463.1 GCA_903925725.1 uncultured beta proteobacterium
ATCGGCGCCAATCTGTTCATTGATCCGGCGCAGCAGGGAAATTGCTTCGAGATTCTCGCGACCACCCTGGGCGTTGGGCAGCCACTGCCCCGCCAGGCGGGAGTAGTCACGATAGAGCATGGAGGCCACGGCGTCCACGCGCAACCCGTCCACGCCGTGGCGCTCGGTCCAGTAGAAGGCGCTGGCGGCAAGAAAGTTGCGCACTTCATTGCGCCCAAAGTTGTAGATCAGCGTGTTCCAGTCGCGGTGAAAGCCTTCACGCGGATCAGCATATTCGTACAGCGCCGTACCATCAAATTGGGCAAGGCCGTGCGCATCGGCCGGAAAATGCGCCGGCACCCAGTCAAGCAGGACGCCGAGGCCGCGTTCATGGCAGGCTTGCACGAAACCATCAAAACCTTCGGGTGGACCAAAGCGAGCGCTCAAGGCGAACAGGCCCAGGGTTTGATAGCCCCAGGACGCATCAAGCGGATGTTCACTCACCGGCAGCAATTCGATGTGGGTAAAACCCTGTTCGGCAGCATAGGCTGGCAAGGTCTGCGCCAGTTCCTCCCAACTGACAAAACGTCCGCCCGCGCCAAAGCGCCAGGAGCCGACATGCACTTCGTAAATTGAAATCGGTGCGGCACGCGCGTTGGCCGCGGCGCGACCACTGGGAAGGCATTTGCGCGACGGCAGCGCCGCCACTTTGCTGGCGCTGTCGGGTCGCAACTGGCTGGCACGCGCATACGGGTCGGCCTTTTGCGGCAACAACTCGCCGTGCGCTCCCAACAACTCGAACTTGTACAGATCGCCGATGCCAACGTGCGGGACAAAAATTTCCCAGACGCCAGCCAGGTGACGCAAACGCATGGGATGACGCCGGCCGTCCCAGTTGTTGAAGCTTCCAACCACACTGACGCGTCGCGCATTGGGTGCCCAAACAGCAAATCGGACGCCTGCCACACCCTGTTGTTGCATCGCGTGAGCGCCCATCAGGGTGTACGGATCAGGGTGCTCGCCAGAGCGCAGCAACAGCAACTGGTCATCGCCGAGTTGGGGGCCGAAAGCGTAAGCGTCGGCATACAACTCGGCCGCACCCTGCAGCGCACCGTTCCAGTCAATCCTCAAGCGGTAGTCAAAGCGCTTGCGCCGACGTGGCAGTACCGCTTCGAACAGCCCCGCTGGATGACGCAAGGCCAGCGTCGCGAGCACCTTTTGCGTGCTCGCCTCAATCACCCGCACCTCTCGCGCACCAGGCAACATGGCGCGCAGCCACAGTCGACCCGCAGCATCGGCGTGCATCCCAAGCACCGCAAACGGGTCAGGATGGCAGGCACCGACCAGTGCCTGGACATCTAGGTCCGAAATCATCCTTGTCCTTCGAATTATTGCCTTGTCAGCGACTTTGAAGCTTCGCGTCATCAGGAGCGCGCCGGCGCCGACCAGACACGCTCAATGTACTCGCGAATGGTACGGTCAACCGAAAAACCGCCCATTGCTGCAACATTGTGCAGGGCACGCCGGGCCCACAGCTCTGGCTCGTCAAACAGTGCATCCACCTGCGACTGCGCAGCCATGTAGGCCTCGAAGTCGGCCAGCAGCAGGTAAGGGTCACGCTCCAGAAGATTGTCGGTCAGAGCGCGGTAGCGCTGCGTGTCGCCATTGGAAAAGTCACCCGCCATGATGGCGCCAAGCACCCGTTTCAGACGGGGACTGGCTTCCAGCCGTTCGCGCGGACAGTATCCCCCGGCCTTGATACTTTGCACTTCTTCGGCACGCAGGCCAAAGACGAACATGTTTTCCTCGCCCATGGCTTGCGCCATCTCGATGTTGGCACCGTCCCAGGTGCCGATGGTGAGTGCCCCATTCATGGCGAATTTCATATTGCCGGTACCCGAGGCTTCGGTCCCGGCGGTGGAAATCTGTTCACTCAAGTCAGCTGCCGGGATGATGATCTCCGCCAGACTGACGCCGTAGTTGGGAATGAAGACGAGTTTGAGGCGGTCGCAGACACGTGGATCGGCGTTGATCACCGAGGCGACACCATGGGTCAACTCGATGATCAACTTGGCCATGTGGTAGGCTGACGCTGCCTTGCCCGCAATCACCACAGTGCGTGGTGTCCAGTGCGCATCCGGACTCTCGACCATGGCCTGATAACGCGCAATCAGCTGCAACACATTGAGCAATTGGCGCTTGTATTCGTGGATCCGTTTCACCTGCACATCGAACAGGCTGGCGGGATTGACCTTGATACCCAATCGGCTTTCAATCAAACCGGCCAGACGCTGCTTGTTGTGCAGTTTCACGAGCATGAAATCGCGCCCCAGTTGCGGGTCAGCGGCCAAGGGTTTGAGTGCAGCGAGCTGACCCAAATCGTGCCGCCAGCCGTGACCGATGGTGCGGTCAATCAAACTGGAGAGTTCGGGGTTGGCCTGCATCAGCCAGCGTCGCGGTGTGACGCCGTTGGTGACGTTGTGGAATTTGTCCGGATAAAGTCTGGCGTAGTCTGCAAAAATGGTCTTTACCATAAGCTCGGAATGCAGGGCCGAGACACCGTTGACCTTGTGCGAGGCAACAATCGCCAGGGCGGCCATATGAATGCGACCATCGCTGTAATCATCCAGTACAGCAACCCGTCTCGCCATCGCCTCATCCCCCGGAAACCGCTCCCGCACCTGCGCAAGAAAGCGGCGGTTGATCTCACGGATGATTTCGAGATGGCGCGGCAGCAGGGACTCGAACATGCGAATCGGCCAGGTCTCCAGCGCCTCGGGCATCAAGGTATGGTTGGTATACGAGACCGCCTCCTGCGTGATGCTCCAGGCAGCGTCCCATTGCAACTCGTGCTGGTCCAGCAACAATCGCATCAGTTCGGCTGGCGCAAGCGCTGGATGGGTGTCGTTGAGGTGGATGGCGTTGGCGCGACCCAATTGCAGCAGGCTGCGGCCTTCACGCAAATGACGTGTCAATACGTCCTGCAACGATGCACTGACCAGAAAGGCCTCCTGCTTCAGTCGCAGTTCTCGCCCCGCGGGCGTGCTGTCATCAGGGTATAGCACCCAGTTCAGAACATCGGCAGCCACGCGGTGACTGCTTGCAGCCAGATACTCGCCGCGACAGAAGGCGGCAAAGTCGATGGCGCGCTCTGCGCTGGCGTGCCATTGCCGCAAGGTAGAGACCCGATCACTGCGATGCGCCGGGACGATGAAATCGTAGGCCTGTGCAATGACCCGCTCGGCCGCAATCCAATGGCGCCCGGTGCCTCTGGTCTCGACGTGACCACCGAAACCAACGGCATAACGAACTTCTGGCCGAAACACTTCCCAGTTGTTACCCCAACGCATCCAGTCATCGGGCACTTCGATCTGCCTGCCATCCTGAATTTGCTGGGCAAACATACCGCATTGGTAGCGCAGGCCGTAACCAAACGATGGCAGGCCAAGTTCGGCAAAGGAGTCAAGAAAACAGGCTGCCAGCCGGCCCAGACCACCATTGCCCAGCGCCGCGTCGTTCTCCAGTTCCAGCGCATCCGACAAAAGCAGGCCGCTGGCTTCGAGCTGCCGGCGTACATCCTTTTCCAGACCGAGTGCCGCCAGCGCGTTACCCAGCGCGCGGCCCATCAGGAATTCCATTGACAGGTAGTGCACGCGGCGCACCGAGCCGTTTCCAACGGAGTTGCTGTCATTGGACTGGGTTCGGGCCCAGCGTTGTGCCAACTGTGCATGCAGGGCCGGTGCAGCAGCAACCGCGCGCAACAGGGAGTCTCGATCCGACACCAGTGAGAGTTCAGGAATCATGAAAAACCGTCTTGAAATCGGAAGTTAAATTACATTAGTCAGATTGACATCTCCATACTAGCAACAACTATCGCCCGATCTGTTGATCGACAATTATTCCGTTGTATAACTACGTCTATTCAAGCTGCGCTCAAGAGCATCGCAGCGCCCATCGACCGGGCAGGTGCGACGGGCGGTGCCTGCGCGAGTGCAAAGGTGTTACATGGCGGATGTAGAACTTTCGAGTCAACGGTGGCGGAGTTTCCCCAGGCTGCTGGGCGACATTGGCGGAACCCACGCCCGCTGGGCCTGGCAGGCAAGCGCCAACTCCGACCTGCAGGATATTTCAGTGCAACGCTGCCAAGCCAGCGCAACCCTGCTTGACTCGGCAAGAACTTATCTGGCGGCCAGCGGTCACGCTCATCCGCACTCGGCCGCCATCGGTATTGCAAGCCCCGTGGTCGGCGATGTGGTGCGCATGACCAACAACCCCTGGACCTTTTCCATCAATGCGCTCAAGCAATCGCTTGGTGTCGAACACTGTCTTCTCCTCAATGACTTTACGGCGCTTGCCATGAGCCTGCCAGGACTCACTGCATCGGACCTGTGTCCGGTTGGCGACGGTGTTGCCATTGCTGGCGCACCCATCGCCTTGATCGGACCTGGCACCGGCCTGGGCGTCTCGGGCTTGTTGCGGACAGCGGACGGAAAGTACTGCGCCCTGAGCGGTGAAGGCGGCCACGTCACGATGGCAGCCACTGACGAGCGCGAAGCCGCCCTGCTGTCCTTGCTGCGCGGGCGCTTCGGACACGTCAGCGCCGAGCGCCTGCTTAGCGGCCCGGGGCTGGTCGAACTGTACCGCGCCTCCTGTGAACTCCATGGTCGCATCGCACTCAGCCTGACACCAGCGGAGGTAAGCGCCGCAGCCATCCATGCCAGCGACCCCGATTGCGTCGCAAGCGCATTTCACTTCACCGCTTTTCTGGGCACCGTAGCGGGCAATCTGGCCCTGACGCTGGGTGCTCACGGTGGGGTTTACATCGGGGGCGGCGTGGTGCCGCGACTCGGCACTGCGTTCGACGGCGCGCTGTTTCGCCAGCGCTTCGAAGACAAGGGTCGCTATCAGGACTACCTGCGCGCCATCCCCTGCTGGATCATCACAGCTTCAACACCTGCCTTGCTCGGTGCCTCACGCGCGCTCGACCTGATACTGGCTGACTGAACCAAGCTGCCTGAATACGGAGCGGCAAGGGCGGCTCGACAGTGCCCGGCAAAGTCAAATTCTTTGCAGTACTTTACGCCTGCGGCGGCATTTGACTGGTCATTTCGCCCTATATTTTCCAGTCAGGCTCTGTTTTGGTGAATCGTCGCAAGAGCGTCATCGTTTCATTTTGTCGTCGCCATAATCGGTACTTGAAATGGGGCCGAACAGTTTCGGCAACAGTGTTCACCAGGGCACTTGTCAGCATCGACTTCGAAATGAACAAATCATGAACTACGAACGCATGTCAACCGGCGCAATTTCAGCACGGCGAAACCGACTTGGCAAACTCGTGCAAATCGGTCGTGTCAAGCCATGGCTGCCAGGCGTGCTGCTGCTGGCAGTGGGTGCGGCATGCTGGTGGTGGTTGGGTCGACCTGCAGAACCCTCCGCGGGAACGGCGCCTCAGCCGGGCGCGAGCCGGCCTGGTGCCGGCGGTCCACGGCGCTTTGGTGGCTCCAACGCACCTCAGCCGGTATCGGTGCAAACCGCGCGTCAGCAAGATATCCGGGTCGGCGTCAGCGCGATCGGCAGCATCGCGGCGTCCAATACGGCCATCGTGCGCGCCCAGGTGAGCGGCGTGCTGCAGAGTCTTGAATTCAAGGAAGGCCAGCAGGTCAAGGCCGGGCAGTTGCTGGCCCAGATCGATCCACGCGCCTTCCAGGCCAGCCTGAGTCAGGCCGAAGGCACTCTGGCACGTGACCGGGCCCTGCTGGACAACGCACGCATAGACCTGGCGCGCTACCGCGATTTGCTCGCCAAGGATGCAATCTCCAAACAACAACTCGACACGCAGACGGCACTGGTAGCTCAGCTTGAAGGCACGGCCAAGGCCGATCAAGGCGTGGTCGACAGCGCCCGCCTGCTGCTGTCCTACACCCGGGTCACGGCGCCGATTCCTGGACGCGTCGGACTCAAGCAGGCCGACCTGGGCAACGTGGTGCAACCCTCCGACGCGAGCGGCATCGTCAGCATCACGCAGACGCACCCGATTGCGCTCGTCTTTGCCGTGCCGGCGACGCATGTGAGACTCCTCACCGAGCGCCTGCGCACCAACCAGCCCTTGCCAGTAGAGGCCTGGAACCGGGGCGGCACCAGTCGGCTGGCGGTCGGTCGTGTCGCTACCATTGACAACGCCATTGACGTCGGGACCGACACGATCAAGGTCAAGGCCATCTTCCCGAATGCGGACGACGCACTGTTCCCCAACCAGGCGGTCAGCGTGCGGCTGCAACTTGATCTGCAGCAGCAGGTGCTGGCAGTCCCGACCAGTGCCGTACTGCGTGGTGCACAGGGTTTCTATCTGTACGTGGTTGGCGCTGACAACACCGTCAGTACGCGCCTTGTCACGCCAGGAGCGGTGGACGGTGACTGGACGGCCGTCGAGGGCGCCCTGAAGCCGGGCGAGAAAGTCGTGATGGACGGCGTGGACCGTTTGCGCGACGGAGCCCGGGTCGAAGTGATTGCAGCCGATCCCAAACAACGCGCCGGCGCCAATGCGCCAGCCGCGTCGGGTCGACGCGGCGTGCGTCCCGGGCAGGGGGCATCCGGTCCTGCGGCACCGCCCCCAGCAAGCGCGATGCGCACGGCACCCGAGACGGGTCCAGTTGCCTCCCCCGCTGCGCCAGGCCGTGGCGAGCAGGGCACTGGCGAGCGACCGGCCTGGATGGACCGCGTACCGCCCGAGGTTGCCGAAAAACTCAAGGCCATGAGCCCCGACGAAAGGCGCGCGTGGTTCCAGAAACGGCGCGAGGAAAAGGAAAAAGGCGGCGCTAGCGGTACACCGAACTGAAGCGCGCAATGAATCCGTCCCGCATTTTTATTGAGCGCCCGGTCGCGACCTCGCTGCTGATGCTGGCCATTCTGCTGGCCGGCCTGCTGGCTTACCGGCTGATGCCCTTGTCGGCTTTGCCGGAGGTGGACTACCCCAC
>CAIYGK010000464.1 GCA_903925725.1 uncultured beta proteobacterium
AGTTCACCGTAGCTGTAACTGCCAGCATCGTCGACGAAGGCGATCTTGTCGGCACGCCCGGCCTGCAGGTTGCGCCCTATCAGGTCATAAGCGGCGTTGTACTGGCGCGGAAAATCGACCCGCGGCGGGTTGGAGTTGCGATCAACGCTGCTGAGTTCAGGCATGGTATTTCCTTTCGCTGCGCTCCACACGCTCCTGCAAGGTGGTCCAGCCATCGTCAATTTCGGCTTGCAGCGTTTCGATGTCGGTGCTGTTCAGGTTGCGGTAGCGTCGCTGTAATCCCAGGTAGTCGGAGACCGGCCGCGTCTTCGTTGTGTGATTGAGGGTGTAGCGGTCGCCATCTTCAATTTCATACAAGGGGAAGGCGCCGGACTCGACCGCATAGCGCGCCGTCGCCAGACCTGCGTCGTCGGCCACGCCCCAGCCGTCCATGCAGGGAATCAGGAGCGTGATGATGCGCGTACCCCGCATGCCCTTGGCCTTTTCGATTTTGCGCAACAGGTCCGGCAGATGACCAGCGCTGGCCGTCGCCACGTACGGCACCCGGTGTGCCGCCATAATTTCAGTCAGGTTCTTCTTGCGCGAGGTCTTGCCGGCCGGCGTCGAGCCAGTACGCGCAAAGTGCGGCGTCGAGGAAGACTTCTGGGCGCCGGTGTTCATGTAGCCTTCGTTGTCCAGACAAAAATAGATGAAATCCTCGTTGCGTTCCGCTGCGGACGAGAGGCACTGAAACCCGATGTCGTAAGTACCGCCGTCGCCGGCCAGCACAATCACCTGGGTATCGTGCTTGCCCTGGGCGTCCAGCGCACGGCGCAAGCCGGTGGCAGCAGCAGCACTGGCTTCCAGCGTCGGCTGGTAGACCGGAATGCGCAGGGAACTGAAGGGCTGCGGCCCGGCAATGATGGCCATGCAGGAGGGCGGAATCACCGCCATCGTCTTCGGACCCATGGCGGTCAGGATGTGGCGCGCCGACAGGGCATCAATGCAGCCCGGGCAGGCAGCGTGCCCCGAGCACAGCATCGGGTCCTGATTGGCTTGTTCTATTTTGATCATGTATTTACCTCACCCACTGCGAATCGCCCTGCACTTCGCTCTGAGCGACTTGCGCCACGAACTCTGCGATCTTTGACGGCGAGACATTGACACCGCCAACGCCTGCCAGCAAGCCATGGATGCGCGGCGTCACGGCGCTGCCGTAAAGCGCGGAGCGCAGTTCCTGATGCAGCACACCACCGTAGCCTGGCGAGTAGTTGCGGTCCAGCACAATCACGTCGTCAAAGCCGACCAAGGCCTCAAGAAGTCCGGCCACGGGCAGCGGCCTGAAGAGCCGTACCTTGACCAGGCCAATCGCCAGGCCAGCCTCGCGCATGGCATCGACGGCGTCGCGCGCCGTGCCACACATGCTGCCCATGGTGACAATCGCCGTGCGGGCGCCGTCGCAGCGATAGCGCTCGATCACGCCATGACTGCGCCCGGTCAGCTTCGCCCACTCGAAGTCCGCCTGAGCGGCCAATCCGGGCACTTGTGCCATCGCCTCGCCCAGCGCCTGGCGGTGCCGGAAATACATGTCCTGCGTCGCGACATTGCCCCAGGATTCGACCCGCTCGGTGTCAAGCCGGTGCGGTGGGTCAAAGGCCGGCAAGTAGCTGTCTACCAGCGACTGCTCAGGTATCTGCACTGGTTCCATCGCATGCGAGACGTAGAAGGCATCAAGGTTGACCATGGTCGGCAGCAGCACCTGTTCAGCCACGCGAAATGCCTGCAGCACCGTGTCCAGCGCTTCCTGCGCACTTTCCACGTAGTACTGAATCCAGCCGGTGTCGCGTTGTGACAGGCTGTCGGTCTGGTCCGGCCAGAATGCCCAGGGCGACGCCACGGTGCGATTCACATTGACCATCACGATGGGCGCGCGTGCGCCACTGGCGTAATGCAGCAACTCGTGCATCAACAGCAGTCCCTGTGAAGCAGTGGCAGTGAAGACGCGCGTTCCTACGAGCGACGCCGGAATGCAGGCCGACATCACCGAGTGGTCGGATTCCGGCGTGATAATCTCGGCGTCGAACGTGCCCTCGGCGGCGAACTCCGTGAGTTGCTCCAGCACCGGTGTTTGCGGCGTGATCGGATAGACCGGCACCACCTTCGGTCGCGCCAGGCGGGCGCCCCAGGCCACGGCCTGGTTGCCGGTCAGCAGCATGGTTCTTGTGGGGGCACTCATCTCACTTCCTCCTGCATCGCCATGGAGCCGGTCGGGCACTCCTTGATGCAAACGCCACATCCTTTGCAGAAATCGGTCAACACCTCGTACCCGTTGTCGACACGCTTGACCGCCATGTCAGGACAATACACCACGCAGTTGTCGCAGAAGATACAGGTGCCGCAGGAAAAGCAGCGTTCGCTCTCTGCCAACGCCTGCTCGATGTCCAGCCCGAGTTGAACTTCAACGTCGTGCGACAGGCGCTCTCTGGCGTCGAGCAGACCTGTGTGGGCACGCTCTTTTTTGGGGTGGTAAAAGGTGCTGATAGCGTCCAGGCGCACCAACGGCTCGGCCACGATGGCCGTACCCTGGCGCTGCACGAGAGCTGCGGCAATCGAGTATGCGGCGCGCTGTCCCATGCCGACCGCCTCGGTCACAAAACGCGCCATGCTGGCCATATCGCCGCCGGCATAGACACCCGCGCTGCTGGTAGCCAGTTGTGCATCTGTCTTGAGCAGACCACCGGCAGCGGCAAAACCCTCGCCCAGCACTGACAGGTCCGGATCCTGGCCGATCGAAGTAACGATCGCATCCACCGTGATGGCAAAGCCGCTGTTCGCGACCGGGCTCAAAGTGAACTGTCCGCGCTCGGCGCCCGCCACAAACATCACTTTGCTGCAATTCAAGGTGAGGGTGCCGGCAGCGCCGTCGCTCACTTCATCAAGCCGTGCACCGTCGAGCAGGGTAATGCCCTCCTCCAGCGCCTCTTCCACTTCTTCGGCCTGCGCCGGCATCTGTGCGCGCTGCTCCAGCGCGAGCAAGGTCACCTCATGACCCAGACGGCGCGCACTGCGCGCTGCGTCCAGTGCGGCACTGCCGCCACCGATCACCAGCAAGCGCTTGCCCAGTGCCAGCGGCTTGCCCGCGTTGGCCGCGGCCAGAAAGACTGCGCCGTCGCAGACCCAGGGCTTGGCGTAGTCCAGGGTTGGCAGACGCTTGTGCCGCGTTGCCCCAAGCGCCAGGTAAAGCGCGTCGTGCTGTTCCCGCAGCTTTGTGAATTCCCCGCCACTGGCCACCGCTTGGCCGCAATGCACCGTGACACCCATGGCGACGATGCGTGCAATCTCGCCGTCGAGCACATCACGCGCCAGCCGGTACGCTGGAATGCCGTAACGCATCAGGCCACCGAGTTCTGCCTGCGCTTCGTACAGCGTGACGGCAAAGCCCATGCGGCGCAGATGGTAGGCCGCTGACAGGCCGGACGGGCCGCCACCGACAATCGCCACACTGGCGCTCTGCGCGTCAGGCGCTGCTTCAAAGCCCCAGCCCTGCGCCAGCGCCTCATCGCCGACAAAGCGCTCCAACTTGCAGATGGACAGGGCCTCGTCATAGCCAGCGCGGTTGCACGCCACTTCACAGGGGTGGTGACAAATGCGTCCGGCAATCGAGGGGAAAGGGTTGTGCCGTGTCAGCACCTCCCAGGCCCCCCGGAAGTCACGGGCGCGGGCCAGGCCAATCCACTCTGCGATGTCTCCGTCCACCGGGCAGGCGCCGTGGCAAGGTGCCGGTGCCTTGATGTGGCGCGCCAGCGATGCGCGCCAGGTGCCGGTCTTGATGGCCGTCGTGCTACCCGTGGTCCAGGTCGCAGGAATGGGAAGCGGCGCGCTCATGCTGCACTCCCGAGCAGTTGCTGGTCTGCGCAGCGGTACCCTTCGGTGCAGGCTGCCACGTTTTCGTCGTGGTGCTTGGGCGCGTTGTCCACCAGCGCCTGCGTCAGCACAGCCAGCGATGGCGCTGCGATGACGCGCACCAGCGCCCCCAACAGAGCCGAGTTGACGATGCGCCCCAGACCCTGCTGGCGCGAAATCGTCAGTGCATCGATCGGGATCACGCGTTTGCCAGGCAGAATCTGGGCAAAGTCAGCCGCGCTGCGCGCCGAATTCACCACAATCAGGGTTCGATCGTCGGCACTTGCCAGCAGACGACCTTCAAGCAGGCTGGCGTCGAAACACAGAATGGCATCAGCACGCTCGATGTCGCAACGCACCCGCACGGGACGCTGGTCGACCCGGATGTAGGAGTTCACGGGAGTGCCGCGACGCGCTCCACCGTAACTGGCAAAGCACTGCACATGCAGACCCTGCGCATGGAACGCGCCTGCCAGCAGGTTGCCGGCAGTCTGAGCACCCTGGCCACCGCGACCCTGGATGATGATCTCAAGCACCTTGTTGTCTCCTGTTCGATCTCTGTCTGCAAGAAATGCCTAACAGATTTCTTATGGTTGTGTTCCCGTAAGGGATTAGTCTGAAGCGGAATTTAGGCGCTTTATCGTCATCCGTCCAATTGATTTTTGGAATCAGCTACATTCACCAAACAGATAATCCGGACAAACCCTTATATGAATTTCAGACAACTGGACCTGAACCTGCTGCGCGTGCTGTGCGCGGTTTACCGCTTTGGCTCGGTCACTGAGGCCGGCCGCCATTTATCGCTTTCGCAGCCGGCTACCAGCAACGCGCTGGCCCGACTGCGCACTATTTTTCATGACGAATTGTTTGTGCGCTCACCCAGCGGCCTGCACCCGACGCGCAAGGCGCAACGCATCGTGCCGGCGGTGATCGAACAGTTGCACCTGCTGGAGAGCACGGTCAGCAGCGCGGAAGAATTCGATCCGGCGAACAGCCACGTGCACTGGCGGCTCTCGCTGTCGGATCTGGGCGAGATGATGTTCCTGCCGCCACTGGCACAGGCGCTGCGCACGCACTCGCCTGGCAGCCATATCTCCAACATTGCGGTGGCCGCACCGGAGGTCAGCGCCGCACTGGACGCGCATGACATTGACCTGGCCATTGGCATCCTTGAGGGCAAGCGCGGCTCGACGGCTAGCGAATTGCTGTTTCAGGAAAACTTTGTTGCCATCACGGCCAAGAACTGGCGCCCTCCCAAATGGCGTTCTGGCGCGCAGCTGAGTGCGACGCAGCTTGCCAGCGCGGCGCTGGCCGTGGCCTCGCCCGCCGCCACCTTTCATGGCAGCATCGATTTGATGCTCAGTGAACTCAAGCTCAACGAGCGCATTGTGCTCAGGGCGCGCCACTACGGTGCGCTGCCGGAACTGGTGACTCGCACAGATCTCATGGCCATCGTGCCGCTGATGTACGCCAACTCGCTCTCACCACGCTACGAAGTGAAAGTCTGGAAGCTGCCCGAGCATGGCTCGCGCTATGAGGTCAGCATGCTGTGGCACCAGAGCGCCAGTCCGGATCTCGCCCACAGTTGGTTGCGTGGCGTGGTGCGAAAGCTGTTTCAGAGAGAATCACCACACTGAGAAATACGACTGACTCAGCCATCTGTACGTGCCGTTTTGGCCGAAACTGATATCATCGGCAATAGTATGAATTTGCGTGCAGTCCTTGATACCAATGTGCTGGTTGCGGCCTTCACCAGCCGTCGTGGTGCATCCTTTGCCCTGCTCGATCTGGCTATGGACGGGCGCTTTGCATTGCTGGCCTCACCCGCCTTGTGGTTGGAATATGAAGCCGTTCTGAAACGCTCCGAGATCGTGAAAATGCATCAACTTTCGATGCGGGACATTGACGATATTCTCAATGCCCTGTGCGCCAGGGTTGAACCGATCAAGTCGCATTTTTTATGGCGGCCGCAGTTGCGCGATCCGAACGATGAGATGGTGTTAGAAGCTGCAATCAATGGCGCGGCAACGCACTTGGTCAGCTTTAATTTGCGTGACTTTGACCCGCCTGTGCAGCGGCACCGACTGGCAGGGTCGGCGCGTCTGGGGCCAAGTGCTTGCACACCTGCCGATTTTTTGAAACTTGTGGAGAAGACATCATGAGCCAAGTTGCCTTGCGTTTACCCGATTCATTGCACCAGTATGCCAAACAACTGGCGGCACAGGACGACGCTTCTTTGAATCAATTCATCGTCACCGCTGTCGCTGAAAAAATTTCAGCGCTTAACACCGAAGCATTTTTTCAGGCACGCGCCGCTTCAAGTGACCGAGCAAAGTTTGACCGGGTGCGTGCGCGAGTGCCTGACCTGGAACCCGCGCGCGGCGATGAGCGCCTTTGATGGCACTCATCGCCAGACGGTAGCTCACGCCAGCCGTAGTCTTGCCGCAACAACGAACTCAGCTCAGACGTGGAAAGTGACTGGGTTTAGTCACATAACCTGAAAACCAGTCGTGCACAATCCGGGCGTTTGATCGGACCTCCTCGGCAATCGCGTAATCGTCCATCATTTGGATGCCGTTGGTTTCGGCAATGACTCCAGGTTCCAATTTCAACCCGTCGGAATGCAAACCACTTCCGACAAGGCGCAAAGGGTCCAGTCTGGAGGCCAACAACGGTGCCAACACCAGGTTGTGGGACGACATGACGACCAGCGCTCTGTCAGCCAAGTTACTGACGACCGCAGCTGTGACTGATATCGACTCAATATTGTTCGTTCCCCTGAATATTTCGTCGAGAATGAAAACAACTTTGTTCGGCCCGTCAGCAACGGCGAGTAAGGTTTCGCCTCGACGCATCTCTGCCATGTACAGACTGTCAGCAGTTTCCAGTGAATCCTCATTCTGGATGCTCGACCAAACCGGAATCAATGGAAGTTCAGCAGACTTGCAATAGCAAAATCCAAAGGCACGCCCGGCCAGGATGTTCAAACCAAGTCCCCGTAAGAACGTGCTTTTTCCGACTCCGTTCTTCCCGGTTATGAAGGCACCCGTGTCCCGCAATTCAACATTCAGCGGCTTGCCGCTTGCAAGCAGTGGGTTTGTCATCTGCTCTGCAACCAGTGAGCGCGGCGCCGACTCCTTCACCCAGCAATATGTCTTTCGCGTTACCAAATGTTCGACGAGACACAAATTAGCTTCACATGCCGACAAACTCTCATAGATCTTGCGCAGAGCGGGAAGTTCTTCCTTGAAACGGTCTACACCCCGCGCAAAGGTCACGTACTCTTGCAGGACAAACAAATTCGCATACTCCGCGATCATCGGAATTCGTTCGACCAATGTCGGCCTCAGAGCGGCTACCAACCGGTTGATTTCCGGCAGGCACGCTGTTGACTCACTCAGAATCGGATGGGGGATGCTCTGACCCACGTCGCCAAAAGTCATTAGCGAATTCAGCATGGTGAAGACTGAATCTCTTTGCTTTTTCCATGCATGCAGCGTTGAGTAGAGCCGGATTTGGGTACCGGCATTCATGAACAGGTATGCAACCACCATACACACGGACATCACGCCAAAGTGGGTCTTTAGCAGTATGAGCGAACCCAGACCAAACAATGGAACAACCCACAGATTCCTTGCCCAATTCGGAACTGAGGCGAGCCGCTCCTCAAACAACGTCCGCGTAATATCAACATCAACGTAAAGCAGATTTTCCCGAGCGCCATACGTTTTGCTTAAAACCTGGCCAGTATGGTCGCCCTCCACCGAATGCAGTGGGGAGTTGGAGAGGTCTGCTGGACGCGCACCCCTTCGCAAACGGGCGTACATCATCTGTCGTCCAAAAATGCTCGATTTCTCCCCGATGAGTCTCAAATATGATTTGACATCGAGATCGCGCCAAGTGGCGTCGTCAATTCTCTCAGCATCGTTGCTGGCGAGAGATTGCTCGTATCCCGCAACTTCCTTGTCAGAAAACCAGTCATATCCAACTGGATAGGGTTCCTCATTTGCCCGCAATTGCGACACGACTCTTGCCAGGTGATGTAGTGCTTGACCGACTTGCATGGAGACATCAGTCAATGACTTGTAGAGTGCTGTTATTGCTGACAATGCATTGAGCCTTTGATGTGCTGTTGAAACAAGTAGAAAAGCCGAGCAGAACCCATCTGGCTCGGGCAATTTGGCATGTTAACTCGGGGCACATCGTGTAGAAGTCAAGGGGTGACCTTTTGTCAGTTGCATAGCCGACGGCCAGCCCAGATCTCGCCCACAGTTGGTTGCGCGGTGTGGTGCGCACGCTGTTTCAACGACGCCCCGTGCCACAGGGCGTACCCGCCTTTGACGGCCAGACTCGCGCCCGATGATTTATAGTTGCCCGCAAAGGAACACTCAACGGTCCAGCGGAGACACACCATGCAACAGCCAGCCAGCAGCACACCAGCAACCGTTCAGGGGGTAGCCGCCGCGCTCATTGCGCAGGCGGCACAAGGCGGTCGCCAGACACTCGATATCGCCGAGTTGCAGACGCTGATCGCCGCGCTGGGCTGCGCGATGGCGAGTCAAACCGAGCCTTCGCACGCCGATGTCCAGCTGCGCGTCAGTCTGAAGCACAGCCGTGAATTCGGCCATGTGATCAGCGCCGGCCTGGGTGGACTCGACGGCGAACTCGACGCCAGTCATTTCTGCAAAGGACGCTCTACCGCGCGGGCCCTAGCTGCCATGAGCAGCGGGCAGGATTTTCTCCAGCGCTTCAAGCAAACCGTGGCCTGGCAGAAGCTGCTGCTGAGCGAGCAGCGCCAGCAGCGACCTGCGCCCGACGAACAGTTGATGCTTTTCTTTGATCGATTTTTGGAGCTGAGTGGCGAGGACAAGCCTGGTACCCCCTTGGTGCTGCAGACACTGGAGATCACGCTGCATCTGAGCCAGGGTCAGCTTTTCGCCAGCAAGGCCGAATGCCTGCTGACCGCGCCGCCCGCTACGAGACTTCCGCGCCCGATTGCAAAGATCGACAAGCTGCTGCATCCTGCCAGCATCGGTCTGGTGGGCGTCTCGGCCACCAGCATGAATTTCGGTCGCATCATCCTGCGCAATCTGGTCAGCAGTGGCTACCCCAAGACGCAGTTGGCGGTGATCCGCCCGGACGATGCGGAAGTCGATGGCGTGCCCTGTGTTGCCAGCTTGAAAGCTCTGACACACAAGCTCGATCTGCTGATCGTTGCTGTCGGCGCTGACGCCGTTCCGGCGCTGGTGGACGAGATCATCGCCAGTGGCAATGTGGAGTCGGTGATGCTGATTCCCGGCGGTCTGGGCGAAACCAGGAAAAGCGTGGAACCGGCCGCAACGATGGCGGCGAAGATCAATGCCGCGCACGCCAAGGCCGATGGTGGACCTATTTTTCTGGGTGCCAACTGTCTGGGTGTGGTCTCGCATCCCGGTCACTATGATTCCTGGTTCATTCCGCTGGAGCGTTTACCCAAGCCGCAGAAGAAACCACAGAGAAATTCGGTGATGCTGAGTCAAAGCGGTGCCTTCATGATCACACGCCTGAGCCAGAATCCCTGGCTTGACCCACTCTACATGCTCGCGCTCGGTAACCAGACCGACCTGACACATGGCGACCTGCTGAGCTACTTTGCGCAGCAGGTCGAGATCGAAACCATCGGCATCTACGTTGAAGGTTTCAAGGATGGTGACGGTCTGCACTTTGCCAAGGCCGTGCGCCGCGCCGTGCTGGCGGGCAAGCAGGTCGTGGTTTACAAGGCTGGAAAGACCGCTCCTGGCAGTGCCGGTGTCATGGGCCACACGGCATCGATTGCCGGCGACCCAGAGCTGTTCGAAGCAGTGATGAAGCAGGCCGGCGCCATGGTGGCCGAAGACCTGAACAGTTTCGACGACCTGTTCTACATCGCCGGCGCGTTGCACCACAAGAAGGTCGGTAGCCGGCTGGGTGCTATCAGCGGAGCCGGCTTTGAAGCGGTCGGCATGGCTGACGCCATCGGTTCCGACAATTTTTCATTGCAGATGGGACAACTGCAGGATGCCAGCGTGAAACGTGTTGAAGAAATTCTGCTGGCCAAAAAACTCGCGGCCCTGGTGGAGGTCAGAAACCCGATTGACATCAATCCGGGCGCCGATGATGAAGCGCATCTGCAGATCACTGAAGCCTTTGTACTCGATCCGAACATCGATGCGGTCATTGTCGGACTCGATCCGACCGCGCCGTCCGAGCGCTCGCTACAGACCAGCAAGCTGCGTCCCGGCTACGACATCAGCGATCCCAAGAGCACCGTGCACCTGATGCCTGAACTTGTCGCCAGGTACGACAAGCCTATCATCGGCATTGTCGACGGTGGCCGGCTCTACGATGCGATGTGTGACGCGCTGATGGATCAGGGCGTCTGCATTTTCCGCAATTGCTCGCGTGGCACACGAGCTCTGGTGCGTTACTGCGAAGCACGGCTCTATGCCGACAGCCTTCGCCAGCAACACACCAGGATCTGACTCAAACAACTCACACACGCTACGAGGAACGCACATGAGCGAAACACTGATTAATGACATCTTCCGCAAGGCACACAGCGAGGGGCGGTCCGCGCTGTTCGAGCACGAGGTCTACCGGCTGCTTGGAGCGGCGGGCATTGCAAGGGCGCCAAAGCATCAGATGCTCACCGGTGGCGCCGAGCCGGCAGACGAACTGCTGGCATCTTTCCCCGGAAGCCGGGTCGTTGTGAAGGTCGTCTCGGGCAGCATTGCCCACAAGTCGGACGTGGGTGGCGTCGCCATCGTGGCCAAAGAGGCGGTGGCAGTGCGAGGCGCCTG
>CAIYGK010000465.1 GCA_903925725.1 uncultured beta proteobacterium
GGCAAGGATGATGGTGGTGAGGTTCATGTGTTGATCCTATTCAGCCGGCCCCGCATGGTCTGTACGGTATCTCACAAAGCGGATGCTACAGGCGGGAACTGGCTCAAACCACGCCTCTGTCAAGGCGGGTCCCTGTCGATGGATAATTTGGCACAGCAGTCGCGACTGCTGATGCCTTTCCTGCGCTTTCGTCCTGCCCATCCACCGGGGTCTTATTGATGAAGAAACTCTTTCATTTCCTTGCAGCGAGCTGTTTGCTGGTTCCGTCGTTGTCGTATGCCGGGCCTGACCCCGAACTCATCAACAGCATCCGCGACCAAGGTCTCAATCATTCGCAGGTAATGCAGACGCTTCAATACCTGACTGACAAGATCGGACCGCGTCTGAGCAACTCACCCACCATGCGGGAGGCCAGCCGCTGGACCATGGAGCGCTTGCAGGGCTGGGGTTTGAGCAAGGTTCATCAGGAAGCGTTTGAGTTTGGTCGTGGCTGGAGTTACGACAAGGCCAGCATCGATCTGCTGGCACCGCGCAAGACCTCGCTGCATGGCATTCCCCTGGCATGGACGCCCGGTACGGCCGGCGTTCTCGAAGCCGAGGTGGTCTATCTGGACGCGGTCAATGAGGCTGAGTTGCAAAAGTTCCACGGCAAGCTCAAGAACAAGGTGGTCATGCTCAACGAGCCCCTGGATGTCGAAGAGCCGAAGCGGGAACTCTCGAAGCGCTATTCGGCGGCAGAACTTGCCGAGATGAAGAACTTTGACCTCAAGGCGAGTGCAAGTGAAGCCGACGCTCCGCAGGACAGCATCGCCGAGCGTCAGAAGGCGCAGCGCTTCAGTGTGGCTCGCGAGAGCTTTCTCAAGGCCGAACAGGTCAGGGGTGCCTTGTTTCGGAGTTCCTGGGACGGCGGTCTGATTCGGGTCATGGGGCAAAACTACCGTGCTGGGAAAACCTTTCCCGTGCCGGCGTTGATGCTGAGCGTCGAGCAATACAACCTGCTGGCTCGCATGCTTGACAGCGGCGTGACGCCGAGAATCTCGTTCAACGTTGAAGCACACTTTCATGATGAGGATGTGAATGCGCACAACACGCTGGCAGAGATCACTGGCACCGGGGTCAACCCGGAAATCGTGATGCTGGGTGCCCATCTCGATTCGTGGCACGGCGCCACGGGTGGGGTCGACAACGCCGCGGGCGTGGCGATCACCATGGAAGCCATCCGCATCCTTAAGGCGATCAAGCTGCAACCCAAACGCACCATCCGTCTGGGCCTCTGGAGTGCCGAAGAGCAGGGCTTGCTCGGGTCTGCCGCCTATGTCGAGCAGCACTTTGCCACGCGCCCCAAGCCGAGCGACCCGAAGGAGCGCGATTTGAGCTCCTGGCTCTGGAGCAGCCCGGGCTGGCCGATCACCAAACTTCAGGACCACGATCTGCTGTCACTCTATTTCAACGTCGACAACGGCAGTGGCAGGATTCGCGGCATTTCCACGCAGGGCAACTCGGCGGCGCGGCCCATCTTTGCTGACTGGTTCGGGCAAGTGGCTGACCTGAGTGATGGCACCATCAGCAACAATGCCAAATCCTCAACCGATCATGTCCCTTTTGACCGGGTTGGTCTGCCAGGTTTTCAGTTCATTCAGGATCCGCTGGACTACGGCACACGTTTGCACCACACCCACGTGGATTCATTCGATCACGCGGTTGCGGAAGACATGAAGCAGGCCGCCGTCGTGCTGGCCACTCTGGTGTACAACGCCGCGATGGCAGAGGCCCGTCTGCCACGCAAACCCTTGCCCGTGGAACCCTCTGCGGGCGAAAAAGAGGTAGAAAAGATGAAGGCGGAAAAACGGACTCGCATCCGTGACCGCAAGGCACTGGGTGAACTGTCAGACGCAACGCGCTGATTGGCGGCAGCGGGTGTCTGGCGAAAATAACCTATTTCTTGTGAGGTCATATCCCTGCGCACAAGCGGTTGGCTTGCTTCATGGATAAATTCGCTCAGGTAACTCCCCGGAATTCGCTGCTTTCGCGTTGGATTCGTTTAACCGCCGTCATTGCCCGTGCTTCAAAAAGCGACCCTATTTCACTTTTCGGAACTGTCTTCGGCCAGCTTTGCGCCGGTACGGCCGGGTCGCTATCGGTTCGTCTCCAGCCGTGATGTGGCAGATGTGGCGTTTCGGGAAGTCAGGGACCGGCCGAAGGCGCTGATTGCAGTGCAAAAGATCCATCCATCAGCCGACCGCGATGGCCGTCTGGCCGCCGATGTGTACGATCAATTGGGTCGTCCCAACCGGAGCACACCGCCACCTGGCAGCATGGTGGATGTGCGCGTCTGAGAGCGCTAAAGTTTTCCTCAAGATTGTCGATAAGCCAATGACGTGGGCCCTGTAGTGGCCTGGTTTTCCGACACCTATCTTGCTAAGCTTTGAATCCCTGTCCAGATACTGGTCAGAACCTGAAATAGCGGCAAACGTCGTGGTTTTTCTGAACCTGTTTGGCGCCTTGCTGCTGGGCATGCTGGTCGGCTATGAGCGCTCGTACCATGGACGCGCCGCCGGCATGCGTACCTACGGTCTTGTCTGCATGGCCTCGGCGGCGCTCACCGTGATCGTCGGGTATTCCAGCTTTTGGTATGGTGTGTTGAATGCCACCCAGAATTGACCCCCTGAAGGCAGTTTTTTTCATCCAAATTTGACCCCTGTTAGAAGCACTGTGCGTACGAAGTTATGCACAGGAGAAACAGGAGTGATCAAAGTGGGAACATTGGCAAAGATACGGCGTTTGTA
>CAIYGK010000466.1 GCA_903925725.1 uncultured beta proteobacterium
GCAGGTTTTGTGCAACAACAAGTTCGTCGGCTACCTGGCGGTGATTCTGCTGCTGGCGTGGCAGGTGGTGTTTGGCGTGCTGCACTTCGACCACAATCTTTACAACATCGCCGGCCTGCCGCAGGTGCAGTACTCGGACATGAACGGTTTCGGCCACTTCCTCACCGGATGGTACTGGTACCTGCTGTACTGGGGTCTGTTTGTTCTGAGTCTGCTGCTGCTGGCGCACGGCTTCTGGGTGCGCGGTCTGTCGCAGGAATGGCGCGCGCGCGCCTGGCACGCCAGCGCCTGCGGGGTCTGGCTGGCGGCGCCCTTGCTGTCAGCCTGTGCGGCTTCGTCGCCACCGGTGGCTGGATCTTCTACAACACCAACGTCCTCAACGAGTACGTTCCCGGCGACGAGCAGATGGACCGACAGGTCAGTTTCGAGAAGAAGTACCGGCAGTACAAGGATCTGGCACAACCACGCGTGACCGAAGTCCGTGCCAATGTGGATATCTTTCCGGCTGAGCGCCGCCTGGTGATCGATGGCCACTACCGTCTGGTCAACAAGCACAGCCGTGCTGTGGATACGCTCTACGTGGACGTGGCGCCGCGCACAATGACCGTGCTGCGCAGCCTGCCAGCGCACCAGGTGACGCTGGACGACACGGTGCTGGGCTTTCGCATTCTCAAGCTGGCACAAGCGCTGCAGCCAGGCGCAGCGATCGACATGGATTTCAGCGTGACGGTGGAAAACCAGGGCTTCACCAACGACGGCAAGCCCGACAACCTGAACCTGAACGGCAGCTTCTTCAACAACATGCAGCTGTTCCCCGCACTGGGCTACGCCGGCAACGAGTTGATGGACCGCAACGAGCGGCGCAAGCGCGGCCTGGGTGAGCCGCAGCGCATGCCCAAGCTCGAAGATGAAGCTGCGCGCGCCAACCACCAGCTCGATAGCGAGGCCGACTGGATCGACTTTGAGACTACCGTTTCGACCAGCGCCGACCAGATCGCGCTGGCGCCGGGCTATCTGCAGAAGACATGGGAAAAAGACGGCCGGCGCTATTTCCACTACAAGATGGACCGCCCGATGCTGCCCTTCTTCGCCTACCTGTCGGCGCGCTGGCAGGTGCGCAAGGGTGACTGGAACGGGCTGCCGATCGAGATCTACTTCGATCCCCAACACAGCTACAACGTGGACCGCATGATCACAGCCACGCGCAAATCGCTCGACTACTACAGTGCCAATTTCACGCCCTACCAGCACAAGCAGGTGCGGATTCTGGAGTTTCCGCGCTATGCCACGTTTGCCCAGTCTTTTGCCAACACCATTCCCTACTCGGAGGCGATTGGCTTCATTGCCGACCTGCGCAAGGCCGAGGACGTGGACTATGTGTTCTATGTCACGGCGCACGAGATGGCGCACCAGTGGTGGGCGCACCAGGTGATTGGCGCCAACGTGCAGGGTGCCACCATGCTGGTGGAGTCGCTGGCGCAATACTCTGCGCTGATGGTGATGGAAAAGGAATACGGGCGCGAACACATGCGCCGCTTCCTCAAGGAGGAACTCGACAAATACCTACGCTCGCGCCGCGGCGAGCAGATCGAGGAGCAGCCGCTGTTTCGGGTCGAGAACCAGCCCTATATCCACTACAACAAGGGCGCTCTGGTGTTCTACCGTCTGCGCGAGGAGATGGGTGAGGAGGCGCTGAACCGCGCGCTCAAGCGCTTCCTGCAGGACAAGGCTTATCAGGCACCGCCCTACACCACCAGCAGGGAACTCCTGGGCTACATCCGCGCTGAAGCCGGCGCCGACAAACAGGACCTGATCACCGACCTGTTCGAGAAGATTGTTTTTTACGACAACCGCGTCATCGAAGCCACCGCCAAACAGCGTGCCGACGGCCAGTGGGACGTGAAGATGAAGCTGCACCTGGCCAAACTGGAGGCCGATGGCAAGGGCAAGGAGACCCCCCGCGTCTATGACGAGCCGGTCGAGATCGCCATCTTTGCCAGAGCCCCCGGTGCCAAGGAGGCCGACGAAAAGCTGCTGTTCAGCGAGAAGCGCCGCTTGCAGGGCGCAGAGCCCGAGTTGACGATCACGGTCAAGGAAAAGCCGTATGAAGTCGGGGTCGACCCCTACAACAAGCTGATCGACCGGGTCTCCAGTGATAACCGCAAGCAGATCAGTCTGAACTAGGGTGCCTCTTTGACGTACTTGTCAAACCAGCGAACCAGTTCGTAAAGCAACTGCTCGTTGGACTCCATCGCCGAGTACCAGTGCGGCTCGTGCGGCAGCATGACCAGGCGCGCGGTGCCGCCGTTGCCCCGCAACGCTTCGTAGAGTTTGCTCGCCTGCAGCGGTGTGGTGCCCGGATTGGCGTCATCAGCGCCGTGGATGATGAGCAATGGCGACTTCAGCTTGTCGGCAAAGAAGAACGGTGAGGCTTTGCGATAGACCTCGGATGCTTCCCAGACCGACCTGCGCTCGTTCTGGAATCCGAACGGTGTAAGCGTCTTGTTGTACGAGCCGCTGGTTGCCACACCAGCGCGGAACAGATCCGAGTGCGCCAGCAGATTGACCGTCATCAGCGCGCCGTGGCTGTGCCCGGTGACACCAATACGCTTGGGATCGGCCACGCCAAGGCGAACTGCCTCATCAACCGCAGCCTTTGCATCCGCGACCAACTGTTCAAGGTAGGTGTCGTAGGCTTTCTTCGGGTCGCCAATGATGGGAAAGGAGGTGTTGTCGATGATGGCGTAGCCCGCCAGCAGCAACAAGCGGTAGTTGCGCAGCCGCGTGAAGGTGGCCTGCGAGCCCGTCACCTGACCAGCTTTGGAGGAATCGGCGTAGTCCAGCGGATAGGCGTACAGAATCGTCGGTACACGCGTGCCCTCCTGGTAGCCTGGCGGTGTGTACAGCGTGAACGAGAGGTCCAGTCCGTCAGCACGCTTGTATTTGACCAACCGCTTCTTGATCGCGCGCACGGCCAGTGTCGGATCCGCAATCTTCGTAACCGCCACCCTGCTCGATGCATAGACAGCCTCGCCGGTGGGCGCCTGCAGTGCCGCGCCCAGCGATCTCAAATAGGCATTCGGCGGCTCCACCACTGACTGATGCCAGGTCAGAAAGCTGCGTGGGTCCGCGCCCTTGAAGGAGAGAAAGCGCTCATAGGACTCCTTGTCGCTGCGAAACAGACGCTCAGACTTTTGCGTCGTCAAGTCCAGGCGATCCAGAAACGGCCGATCTCCGTCGGGGGACGCGCCATTGCCGGAGAGGTAGATCGAATCACCGTCCACGCGGACGACCCAGAATCCGTTGCCAAGTTGCCGGTGAACGGGTCGTCCCGGATTCGCATACTTTTCTTCGGAGGAAAGGTCCCAGAGCACACGCGGCTTTTGCTGCGGATCGTCCACATTGAACAGCACAGCGCGCTTCCAGTGCCGGTTGTGGTCATACTCGTGCAAGAGCGCTACGTCTGGCCGTTCGGTCCAGGACAAGCCCTCGAAGCGCTGTTCGGTGCGGGTGACTTCAAGCGGCGCCGAGGTGAATGGGGCTTTCTGCAGCATGACCTTGTCACGCGCTGCCACTTTGACATTCCAATCCCCACCATCGAGCGCTTCAGCCCACAGCAGCGTGGCGGGTTCGGTGGCGCGCCAGGAAAAGTCACGCGGGCCCAGGGGAACGCCGTGAATCGGCACCCGGTCCGCCAGCGCCAGCTTGGCAAGGGTCTGAACCACGGGTCGGAGACGGTTGGCGATGTCCCACACCTCAACGGTATGCGGGAAACGCTCGTAGGTCGTCACATAGGAATAGGGCTTGTGGATCGCACTCACCAAAAGGTGCCGGCCATCGGGTGCGTTCTCCAGCAGATCGTAGAGGCCCGGGGCACCGACGCGCGTGATCGCTGAACTGGCGGCATCGACCAAGGCCAGTTGCGAGCTCGCGTAGTAGTCGAACAGATCTTCGTCGTGAGTATTGCCCAGCGTGTCCCGGTTTTCGTAGGTGCTGCTTTGCCCCTGCTCACCCCCGGTCTCCTGGATGCTGGGGCCACCCGGAACCAGCGGCTTGGGTGGCGGTGCGCCGAGCGTGTCAGGCACCAGCTTGACGAGCAGGGCTTTCTGGTCTGGCATCCATTGCAATTCGCTGCCGAACATCGGGTTCAGGCGGACCCCTGGAAGCTGCCGGACTTTGCCTGTCCGGGCGTCGCCGACCCAGAGTTCAACAGAGGTCGATGCCACGTTCGCAAACGCAAAATGCTTCCCGTCAGCAGACCAGACCGGCGACTCCGGGCAAGCCGTCGCAGGCAGTTGAACGGCCGTACGCACGCCGTCGGCAATGCGAACCAGCTCGAAACTTCTGACGCAAGGCCGTATGCCATAGCCACCGGGCGTATCGTGCTTGCTGTGATTGCCAGGTTCAATGCGGGCACCTGCCAGCCGCAGGAAAGGCGTCGCCACCCGTGACAATGGTGGATAGTCCTGCTGGGAAACCAGCAGAATCATGTCCTGTGTCGGGCTCACATGGGCAGTTGGCGGCGACGGCGCGCGCATCACGTCCAGGATCGCTTTGGGCGGCTGGTCGTAGCCGGCAACGCTGGCCGTTGCGGCAAATGCCGCGACAAGGAATAAGGTGAAGGCGTTCTGACGTATCACAGTGGTTCTCCGTTGCATCAGGCTGGATCTTAGTAGGTAGTGCTTCGCTGGCCAAAAGCGCACTGCTTTGCTGGCGTTACTTCAGACGGGTCTTCAGCCCCAAGGCCGGTCGTTCCACCAGGTACCACGAGAGGTAAGCGCACAGCGTCGTCATTACGGCAGCAATCAACAGTCCGGCAGCGAACGGAAAGGTCTTTCCGGCGAGCCAGATCACTGTCTGTTGAACACCGAACGCGTAAACGTACACCCCATACGAAACATCTCCGAATCGTCCGACCCGGTTCACAACAGGTGTTGTACTGCCGCCAATCCAGACTGACAGATAGGTGACCAGGAACAGAAAAGCAGGCCTCGGCGCGTCCAGCAAGAACAGTGTTGCAGCGAGAACGCAAATCACGCTGCCAACTGCAATGCTCCTGTCTTTCCAGAATCGTCTGAACAGGTCCAGACAAACACCAGCGAAGAAGTACAGGCCGAAATGAAACAGGTAATTCGTTGGATCGGGCGCATAGACAAAATAGTAGATTCCAAAAGCAGTGGTACCGATAGCCATGACAACAGGCGCTCGGGTCAAACCGATCACGCCTAGCAATGCCAGTGCAAGGTAACAGCGGACTTCCAGCGGAATGGTCCAGAGTGAGCCATTCACTGCCTTCGGAAACGGATTGTTTTCAAACACTCCTGGAAGATAGTAGCGAATGCTGATCAACTTCAGGTTATTGAAGAATTCAAGGAACACGGGCGCAGAAAAATAGCTCTGCCATGGCAACGTTGACGTGACTGGCCCCAGAAGGAATGCGGCGAGCAATGTGAAGGCCGCCAGTCCCGGCCAGATCCGCAGGAACCGTTTCGCCAGGAAACGACCCATATGTGGGTCTTGTCTCCAGCTTTGTGACACGAGAAAACCACTGATGGAAAAGAATATCA
>CAIYGK010000467.1 GCA_903925725.1 uncultured beta proteobacterium
CAGCCGCAACTCGTAAAAAAGACCAATATTCAGATTATCGCCGGAAGCGGCCGTGACTATCGGCTTCGGAGGCCAATACTCTATCCACTGAGCTACAGCCGCACTTCGGAGGGTGCATTGTAGGGTGTTTCACAGGCATGATCGCTATAATCGCGGCTCGTTTCAAAGCCCGCCCTACCAGAGAACACCATGAGCGACAACCACCATGCACCTGATGATGATGAGGGCCACACCGGCCCCATCAAGAACCCCAGGCAGTTGCTGCTTGCCGTCGTCTTCGCTTTTGTCATCCCGATATTTGTCATTGTCGGCATCGTGCAGTATGTGACCTCGGGTGACATATCCGCCAACAGCGAGTTGTACTCCGAAACAGCCGTCATGGGCCGCATTCAAAAGGTCGGGCGAATCGAGTTGGGCGGCGGCAGCCACGCTCTCAAGAGTGGCGAAGAAGTGTTCAAAGCCCAGTGCACAACCTGCCACAGTGCGGGCCTGCTGGGCGCGCCAAAGTTTGGCGATGCTGCGGCCTGGGCACCGCGCATCAAGACCGGGTATGAGGCACTCCTGAACTCGGCCATCAAAGGCAAGAACGCCATGACACCGCAGGGTGGCGGCGCATTCGACATGGTGGAGATTGGCCGCGCTGTGGTGTACATGGCCAATGCTGCGGGAGCCAAGTTTGAGGAGCCCAAAGCGCCTGCGGCTCCGGCTGCTGCAGCCTCGGCCGTCAAGTAGCCTGGAGTTGGCGGGTCTGCGGACTCGTAACGTAAGCAAAGTGCGCTGGCAGGTCAGCGCACAACATCTCTTGCGGCTGCCAAAGACCCTGCTCTACTGCATTCGCGGCGAGACCCATGTCCATGCTGTGAACTAGTCCGAAGCCGATGTCGGTTTGCACGTACAGGCAACCCTGTTCGTCAAGCACCGCAGCCTGTACCTGCCCTGACTGGCCGTTGTGGCTGTGCAGAGTGAGGTCCGGGTCCAGATGCCAGATGTAGGGCGTAACTTCCAGTTCCACATAGACCCGCTGTGGACCGTTCTGGAAGAACCATTGACCACTGGAATCGGATGCGTAGTTGCGGTCGATGAATTCAATCAACCTGGCATGCTCAAGTCGGGTGCCCTTGCTCTGCGCCGGTCCACCACAAAACGGCCCCGAAGCCTGAGCGCTGTAGTCGCGCAGGTACCAGTTGCCACGTGCATCCAGGCCCAGCCAGCCGTAGCAGTCGGGCACGTTGGGCCACTTTGCCAGGGCCTGTTTGACGATATCGTCCATGGCGCCTAAGACTTCTTGCCGCGCGCTAGTGCAGGATATGCGGCACAGGCATGACTTCCTGTGCTTCCTGATCGGTTCCCGGACTGGCGTGGTGTGCCACCATGCGCCAGCCTTGCGCCGTCTTGTGATAGACGTTGGTGGCGACAACATAGACCTGACGCGGACCTTCTTCAGTCAGAACTTCGATGCGCTCACGCAGGTTGTGCACGCTGCTAACCAGTGACTCAACTTTGCGCACCGCTTCCGGCCAGGCACGGATGCTGCCCTTGGAAAACATGGCTTCAAAAGCCGATCGTATGGCAACCACCCCGATCAAACGGGGACCGCTCGGATGCACGCAAACAAGATCATCTTCGTCGGCCCAGCAAGCCATGAGCTTTTCGAGGTCGGCGTTCTGCAGCGCCTCATAGAAAGCGGCTTCGATGTCGTCGACCGACCCGCCCACCGTGGCGGTGTGCTTTTTTGTTTTTGGCATGGCCCGATTTTGCCGCGATTTCGGTCGGGCCTGTGGCGCAGCAACAGATTTGTGGATAAGGCAATCCGGAGTTTCCCGGTTTGTGCTACCGTTATGGCTACACGCTGGAGGTCTTTCATGACACGCTGGTTATTGATCCTGCTCGGTGCCGTCGCCCTGACGGGTTGCGGTTATAACGATTTTCAACGCTTTGACGAACAGACCACGTCGGCATGGAGCGAAGTGCTCAACCAGTACCAGCGTCGCGCTGACCTGGTTCCCAACATTGTGGCCACCGTCAAAGGAGAAGCCGCGTTTGAGCAGGAGACCCTGACCAGGGTGGTGGAGGCACGTGCCAAGGCGACTTCCATTCAGGTAACGCCGGAAACGCTCAACAACCCGCAGGCGTTTCAGAAATTTCAGGCCGCGCAGGGTGAATTGGGATCCGCACTGAGCCGCTTGATGGTGGTGTCGGAGCGTTACCCCAGCCTGAAAGCCAATGAAGGATTCCGGGATTTGCGCGTACAGCTGGAGGGCACTGAAAACCGTGTGACGGTCGCGCGCAACCGCTACATTCAGGCGGTGCAGGCCTACAACATACTGGCGCGCAGTTTCCCCAGCAATTTGACCGCGATGATGTTCAGCTACCAGCCAAAACCGAACTTCACTGTTCAAAACGAAGCCGCCATCTCGAGTCCCCCCGTGGTCGATTTCAGCAAGAAATGACGCTGCCCAAGCGCGGGTCGGTTTGGCTGGCCAAGTGGGCCGGAAAGCTGCTTGCCTTTTGCGCTGCCCTGCTGCTGGTGCACTCGCCGGTGCAGGCTCAGCAGGCGGTGCCAGCGCTCACGGGGCACGTGATGGACACTTCGGCGACGCTCACTTCGGCGCAATTAGTCCAACTTGAAGACAAGCTCAGCACTTTTGAACGTGACCGCGGCGCACAGGTCGTTTTTCTGTTCGTGCCCACTACCCAACCTGAAGACATCGCCAGCTACGCCCAGCGCGTGGCCGACAACTGGAAGATCGGTCGCAAAGGCATTGGGGACGGTCTGCTGCTGGTCGTTGCCAAAAGCGATCACAAGGTTCGGATCGAAGTGGCAAAGTCGCTGGAAGGCGCGATTCCCGACCTGGCCTCCAAACGCATCATTGACGAGGCGATTACGCCACGGTTCAGGCAAGGCGATTTTGCCGGCGGACTTGATGCGGCAAGTGACCAGCTCATTGCGCTCGTCACCGCCGAGGCCTTGCCCGTTCCGAAAAACACTGCCGTCTTCAAAGGCGTCAAAGCCGGGTTTGACTGGACGGATCTGGCCATCTTTGCCTTCTTTGCCGTGCCGATGCTGGCTGCAGTGGTGCGTCGCGTGGTGGGTGCGCGCCTGGGAGCCCTGTTGACCGGCGGTGCGGCCGGTGTGGTTGCGCTGTTTATCACTTCGAGCATCGTCATTGCTGTCCTGGCAGCCATGGCCGCCTTCGTCTTTGCGCTTGTTTCAAGTGCTGCGCGGGGTATTTCGGGCGTCCCATGGGGAGTCGCGAATCACACCGGCTGGGGCGGCGGTGGCGGCAGTTTTGGGTCAGGCTCCGGAGGCGGCTTCAGCTCCGGTGGTGGTGGTGATTTTGGTGGCGGCGGCGCCTCGGGAGACTGGTAATGCTCAGCCACTTGCAACGCATTGTGAAGCACGTCTGGCTCGACCGGTCCGATACGCACCGCGCCATCGGGCCGGCCACGCTGCAGCGCCTGCGTGATGCTGTGACGGCGAGCGAACGCAGCCATTCGGGTGAAATCCGGATCTTTGTCGAGGCCGGACTTCCGCTGGCCTATGTCTTGCGCAATTCACCAACAAGCCACCTGGTCCGCCAGCGCGCGCTGGCCCTGTTCAGTGAACTGCGGGTCTGGGACACTGCCGGCAACAATGGCGTGCTGATTTACCTGTTGCTGGCCGAACGAAAAATCGAAATCGTGGCGGATCGGGGCCTCAACGACCTGGTCGAAGAAAAGACCTGGCAAGCCCTGCTAGCAACAATGAAAGACGATTTTGCCGGGGGTCGATTCGAAGAGGGTCTGATGCAAGCGCTTACCGCGGTGTCGGCGCTGCTGCATCAACATTTCCCGCTAGCCGGCGGACAGCGCCACCCGAACGAGTTACCCGATACGCCGGTGCTTCGCTGAGCCTACTTCTTCTGACGATATTTGCGCAACGCCGCAATCTGCGCTGCCATGATGGCCAGCTCGGATGTTGCTTTGGCCAGATCGATGTCGGTCTTGGCATTCTTGATGGCTTCTTGGGCCGCTGCCCTGGCTTCGTTCGCCTTCTCGTCGTCCAAATCCTTGCCGCGGATTGCGGTGTCAGACAGCACGGTGACGCAATGGGGCTGAACTTCCAGGATGCCGCCGGCGACGAAGATGAACTCTTCGCTGCCATCGGCCTGTTCAATGCGCACTGAGCCGGCCTTGATGCGGGTGATCAAGGGCGTGTGGCGCGGGTAGATGCCAAGCTCACCGGCTTCACCGGGCAAGGCCACAAAACGTGCCTCGCCGGAGAAGATGGACTCTTCGGCACTGACCACATCGACGTGGATGGTGTTCATGAGTTTAGACTTTCTTGGCCTTCTCGAAGGCTTCGTCGATCGTGCCAACCATGTAGAAGGCCTGCTCCGGCAAATGATCACATTCACCAGCGACGATCATCTTGAAGCCGCGAATCGTCTCGGCCAGACTGACGTACTTGCCAGGCGTTCCGGTAAACACTTCAGCGACGTGGAAAGGCTGCGACAGGAAGCGCTGGATCTTGCGGGCACGTGCCACGGCCAGCTTGTCTTCAGGCGCCAACTCGTCCATACCGAGGATGGCGATGATGTCGCGCAGTTCCTTGTAACGCTGCAAGGTGCCCTGCACGGCACGGGCGGTTTCGTAGTGGTCGGTGCCGACCACCAGTGGATCAAGCTGGCGGCTCGTTGAATCAAGCGGATCAACCGCCGGATAAATACCCAGCGAGGCAATGTCACGGCTCAGCACCACAGTGGAGTCAAGGTGGGCAAAGGTCGTGGCAGGTGAGGGATCGGTCAAGTCATCGGCCGGCACGTAAACGGCCTGGATCGATGTGATGGAGCCAATTTTTGTCGAGGTGATCCGCTCTTGCAGACGGCCCATTTCTTCGGCCAGGGTGGGCTGGTAACCCACAGCCGAAGGCATACGACCCAGCAGGGCCGACACTTCGGTACCGGCCAGGGTGAAACGGTAGATGTTGTCAACGAAGAA
>CAIYGK010000468.1 GCA_903925725.1 uncultured beta proteobacterium
CAATTGCCAAAGTTGTGCGTCTAGGTGAATTTATTGCTCTTGACATATGCCTCCCGGAACGACGTTTGCTCCGCTAGTTTGCGGCTTGCAAACGGTAACCAACTGTTACCGGGAAGATACTTTTGCCAAGAAGGCATGGCAAGCTGGGGAATACCCTATATTGTTTATGTGATTAAAACGTAACTTTTCATCAATACGCAAAAAATGATGTATTGCTATCCTTTAAGACCATAAAAGCCTTGAATCACATCCCATGCCGCCTCGGGTTCATCAACGTAACTGAACAAGGCGAGGTCCTGCTCCGTTATCACGCCCTCCTCAATCATCACATTGAGGTTGAACAGGCGATTCCAGTATTCCGAGCCAAACAGCACGATCGGCACCGGCTTTGCCTTGCGCGTCTGCACCAGGGTGATGACCTCAAATAGTTCGTCGAGCGTGCCAAAGCCACCGGGAAACGCCACCAGCGCTTTGGCGCGGATCATGAAATGCATCTTGCGCAGCGCAAAGTAGTGAAACTTGAAACTCAGACTCGGTGTGATGTAGGGGTTGGGCCGCTGCTCGTTCGGCAAAGCGATGTTCAGCCCGACCGTCAGGGCGCCCATCTCGTGCGCGCCGCGATTGGCCGCTTCCATGATGCCGGGGCCGCCACCCGTGGCAATGAACAATTGCTCGGGCAGGGGTCTGGTCGCGCTATAAGTGGCTACCAGGCGGGCAAAGAGGCGCGCCTGATCGTAGTAATGTGCATTGCGCAGTTTGCGCTGCGCCACCGCCAGAGCACTCGAATTGCCACTGAGTTGCGCTTCCCGCAGGTCGGCATCTGCCTCTTCTGGTGAGCAGAATCGTGCACTACCAAAAACAACGACGGTACTCTCTATACCTTGGGCGGTCTGCTCCAGATCGGGTTTGAGCATCTCCAACTGAAAGCGGACGCCGCGCGCTTCCCGCCGAAGCAGAAACTCCGGATCGGCAAAGGCAAGACGGTAGGCGTCGGCACGCAGGGGCTGACCAGCGCCGGCGTGATTTGCCAACTCGGCCCAGGCATCAGCCAGGCGATTCTCACTCAGGTCTTCTGTTTGATCCATAAGCGATGCGGTCTCAACGAGGTTCGGACAACTGACCCTGAACCGCTGCATTGGGTACCAGAGGCGCAGAAGTCGGCTGCGGCAAGGGCGTGTCCAGCACTTCACGCACAGAGGCAACAAAGTACTCAGTCTCGCCGAAGCACGAGGATGGAATGAAGCGATGCTGCTCGTAATTCAGCACCACACGCTTGCCGGCCAGCAAATTGATTCTTTGTGCTACAGCCTCGTCCCGCACGGTGAAGTCAAACTTTTCGGGAATCGCGCCAGGCATGGTCACCATGGCAATTTCGCCTTCCCATGTCTTGCACAGCCAACCCTTCTTGGAAAGCTTTTGCACGTAGCCGGCGCGCTCGCCCTGCGAATAGCTCCAGTTCAAGGTGAGCCAAAGCCAGCCGCCTGAGAGCAGCAGCAGAGCGATGAGGACGATCAAAAGGAAGCGCAGAATTTTCGATTTCATAACAGGTGAGACTTGGTCTTGAATGGAATTGAAAGGAGACATCAGCTGCGCTGACGCAGCGCTTCATAAAGGCAGACGCCGCTCGCCACCGAGACATTCAGGCTCTCCACCGCGCCGCGCATGGGAATGCTGACCAGTTCATCGCAGGTCTTGGCGGTGAGCGCGCGCATGCCGTCGCCCTCGGCACCCAGCACCAGTGCCACGGGACCCCGCAGGTCAGCCTGGTACAAAGTCTTCGCGGCCATGTCGCTGGTACCAATAATCCAGATATTGCGCTCCTTGAGTTCATTCAAGGTCCGCGCCAGATTCGTCACCATGAAGTAAGGCACGGTCTCGGCCGCGCCACTGGCGACTTTGGCCACCGTGGCATTGATGCCAGCGGCATGATCTTTGGGTGCAATCACGGCATGCACACCCGCGCCGTCGGCCACGCGAAGGCAGGCACCAAGGTTATGTGGGTCGGTCACGCCGTCGAGTACCAGAATCAGGGGCGCGAAGCGATCAGTCAGCGGCAGCAGCGCCTGCGCCGCTTCGAGTTGCTCCAGAAGTTCATCGAGTGATTTCACCTGCGCCAGTTCCTGCACGCGCGCCGCCACGCCCTGGTGGCCATGGCCACCGCAGAGTTTGGACAGCCGCAGGCCGTCGGCCTCAATCAGTCGGACGCCCGCTTCATTGACCTTGTCGAGAAACTGGCGCATCCGCGCGTCACGCCGGGTCGGCTCAAAATAGATTTCAACGATGGACTTGGGCGCGGTTTTGAGACGCACGCCGACGGCATGAAAGCCAAACAGGACTTTGGGGGAAGACATGAGGTGATTATCGCGGCTTGATTGACGCCTGCGGGCTAACTGGCCCACGCCGTTGTCATTGCAACCTTGAGCCGCAATGGCAACGGTGTCAGGCAGACATCACCTGCCCCGCCTCAATCGTGATGCGCCGGTCACAGCGTTCGGCAATAGCGTTGTCGTGTGTCACCAGCACCAGAGTTGTGCCCTGTTCGCGGTTCAGATTGAACATCAGCTCCATCACCTTTTCACCAGTGGCAAAGTCCAGGCTGCCGGTTGGTTCATCGGCCAGCAACACGGCTGGCTTGACGACGAAGGCACGTGCCAGCGCCACGCGCTGCTGCTCGCCGCCGCTCAGTACCTTGGGGTAGTGCCCGAGCCGCTCTGAGAGTCCGACCCGCGCAAGCATCTCGGTCGCAGCTTGACGCGCGTCGCGTCGTCCTGCCAATTCGAGCGGCAACATGACGTTTTCCAGCGCCGTCAGATTGGCCAGCAGTTGAAAACTTTGGAAGACAAAGCCGACCTTTTGTGCTCGCAGGGCGGCACGGTCGTCTTCGTCCATGGCGAACAGGTCCTGGCCGGCCAGCCGTACCGTCCCGCGTGTTGGCGTATCGAGTCCGGCAATGATGGACAGCAGCGTACTCTTGCCGGAACCGGAAGCTCCCACGATGGCCACGGTCTCTCTCGCATTCAGGGCAAAATCAATATCACGCAAAATGTCGAGCGTACCGGTCGAATCTGTCACAGACTTGAAAACGTGCGAGACAGAAATAATTGAATCAGACATGGGACTTTCTTTGTATCGACGACACTTTATCGCGACTTCTTTACTTGCATCTGTTGGCGGGGTAACGCATGCCACCACGGCAGGCGGTCGTACCATTCTGGTACTGGGCGACTCGCTCAGTGCCGAGTATGGCCTGAAACGCGGCAGTGGCTGGGTTGCGCTCCTGGAACAACGCCTGCAGGCCTCGAAGATTTCTGCCAGCGTGGTCAACGCCAGCATCAGCGGCGACACCACTTCCGGCGGGGTTTCGCGACTGGGAGCGCTCCTGGCACAACACAAGCCCAGCCACGTGATCATTGAACTGGGCGCCAACGATGCACTGCGTGGTTTGCCATTGGAACTGACCCGGGACAATCTGAAACAAATGACACGCATGGCACAAAAGGCCGGTGCCAGAGTGCTGCTTCTGGGTATGCAGATGCCGCCCAACTATGGTCGGGATTACAGTGAACGCTTCAGCGCCATGTTTGCTGAGGTCACCAAAGCCGACAAGGCAGCACTGGTGCCGTTCTTTCTCAAAGGGGTGGCCGATGCGAGCGACAGCATGCGACTGTTTCAAGCCGATCGGATTCATCCGACCGCGCAGGCGCACCCGCAGTTGCTGGACAACGTCTGGCCGGAATTGCAGAAGTTGCTGAAATGAGCCTTGCAACACTGACTGCGGGCGAACTGCTGAGCCGGTTTTCCGAGTTCGACAGCATCATTGACGCCCGCAGCGAAAATGAATTTGCTCAGGACCACCTTCCTGGTGCGGTCAACTGGCCAACGCTCAACAACGAGGAGCGTCACCTCATCGGAACGATGTACGTGCAGGTCCATCCCTTCGAAGCCAGAAAGCGCGGTGCCGCCATGGCTGCGCGCAATATCGCAGCCCATATCGAGCGTGAGCTGATGGATAAGCCAAAGGACTGGAAACCCCTGACCTATTGCTGGCGCGGTGGCCAGCGCAGCGGTGCACTGTCACTGATCCTGGCGCAGATCGGCTTTCGGGTCACGCTACTGGAAGGCGGTTACAAGGCATTTCGCGCGGCGGTCGTGCAGGACATCCCTCTCTGCGTGAGCCGCCTGAACTGGCGCGTGGTCTGTGGCACCACCGGTTCCGGCAAGACGCGCTTGCTGCAGGCGCTCTCAGCACAAGGGGCCCAGGTGATGGACCTCGAAGCACTGGCCAATCACCGCAGTTCCGTGCTCGGAGCCATCCCGGGGCTGGCGCAACCAACGCAGAAACGGTTTGACAACCTTATCTGGCAGGCGCTACGCCGGTTTGACCCGACGCGACCGGTGTTCATCGAGAGTGAAAGCAGGAAGGTTGGCAACGTGGCGCTGCCTGCTGCGTTGGTCGAAGCCATGCATGGCGCGACCTGCCTGAACCTCGTGTTGCCGGACAGCGAGCGTGTGGCACTGCTGCTGGAAGACTATGATTTTTTTGTGCGCGACGTCGAGAGTTTCTGCGAACGGCTGCAGGTACTGTCCACTTTTTTGGGCAAGGCCTTGGTCGCGCGTTGGCAAGCGTCGGTGCGCAGCGGTGACATTGAGTCGGTAGTGCAAGACCTGCTCCGGCAGCACTACGATCCGGTCTACCTGCAATCGATGCGGCGCAACTTCAGGCATTTTGAAGATGCCGGAATTATTGAGCCCACCGACCACTCACCCCGCGCCATGGAAGTCCTGGCGCACCAACTGATAGGGCAGACACCATGAAAACAGCAGCTTATCTGGTCGGCGCCGTCGTGCTGGCACTTGCCACCTACCTGAGTCTGTGGCCGGTACCGATAGAGCCGGTCAGTTGGAACGCACCCGTGGCACCGGGCTACACAGGGCCGCACGCGCCAAACCGTTTGTTGGCGAACCTGAAGATGATTTCACTCGGCGGCGAGGAAGGACCAGAGCACATTGCTCTGGGCAAGGACGGCAAGCTCTATACCACGGTGGCCAGTGGCAACATCTTGCGCATGAACCCGGACGGCAGCGCAGTGGAGGTATTTGCCAACACTGGCGGACGCGTACTGGGCTTTGACTTTGATGCCAGTGGCAACCTGATAGCAGCCGACGCGGTCAAGGGTTTGCTTTCCATCAGCCCGGACAAGAAAATCACGGTGCTCACCGACCAGGTTGACGGTGAAGCGATTCTTTACGCCGACGCCGTCATCATCGCCAGCAACGGAAAAATGTACGTGAGTGACGCCTCGACGCGATTTGCGCCGGCCAAATGGGGTGGAACATTTGAGGCCAGTATCCTCGATATTCTGGAGCAGTCATCGACCGGCCGGATTCTGGAATACGACCCGGTGACCAAACTGACCCGCGTCGTTGCGAAGGGTTTCAGTTTCGCCAATGGTGTGGCACTGAGTCAGGATGAAAAAACCTTGTTCGTCAACGAAACCGGCAAATACCGTGTCTGGAAGATCTCGGTGCAGGCCAGCAAAATCGATGTATCGCAGCCCAGCAAGGAAGCCAGTGTGCTGTTGGACAATTTGCCGGGCTATCCGGACAACCTGATGCGTGGCATGGACGGCAAGATCTGGCTTGGCTTTGCCAAGCCGCGCAATGGGACCATCGACAAACTCGCAAACCAGCCCTTCCTGCGCAAACTCACTTTGCGACTACCACGCTCCATGTGGCCCATCCCGAAGGCTTATGGCCATGTGATGGCGTTCACGGAAGACGGCAAGGTGCTGGCAGACCTGCAGGACCCGAGCGGCGCCTACCCGGAAACTACCGCGGTGACTGAAACAAAAGACCGACTCTACGTCCAGAGCCTGCATGCCAGGGGCCTGGGCTGGATGCCGAAATAGGGATCAGGGCGTTTGTGGCGGCGTCCCGGAGCCGTCAGCGCCATGCGCCTCTGCCTCGCCATCCTGGCTTGGCTCGTCAGGAGCACCCTCGCCGACTTTGCGTTCAGCCTTGTGCTTGAGCTTTTCCTCTTTCTTCTTCTTCTTCGCCAGTTCTTTTTGACGCTTTTCGTATCCGTAGTTAGGTGTAGCCAAGATATGCTTTCAAGTTATTGGAGACACTTTACCATTTCACGCCGTGCCGACAACGCATTTTCAATTTCAGTTCAACGCGGATTGCAATGCTTGGTGCAGATCCGCCTGCAGATCTGCCACTGCTTCGAGACCGATTGAAAAACGCACCAGCGTGCCCTGCTGCAAATGCGCCGGCCATTTGCTGCGCATGGAAGCCAGATCGTAGGGAACCACCAGGCTCATTGGGCCACCCCAGCTATAGCCCAGCTTGAACAACTTGAGCGCATTGCAAAACGCGTCCACCTGCGCCTGACTGTAGCGCGACGGAAAAATCACGCTGAAAAGCCCGGCCGCACCACCGAGTTCCTGCTTGCACAGTGCGCGCCAATGCGCGTGGCCGGGAGAATCCGGCAGAGCCGGGTGCAATACCTGGGCAAATTCGGCACGCGACTGGCACCACAGCGCCAGAGCGCGCGTTGCCTCGTCATGGGAGCGGTAGCGCAAGGCCATGCTGGGCAGGGCGCGAAGCACGGCTTCTGCGTCATTGGCACCAACGCCGGAGCCGAGCCGCATGTGCGTCAGCTTGAGCTTCATGTGCAGCGATGGGTCCCGCGTGATGACACTCCCCATCAGCACATCGCCGCCGCCACTCGGATACTTGGTCAGTGCATGAACCGAGATGTCTACTCCCAAGGACTGAGGTGCGCCTGGCAACAGGTCAAACGGAGCAAAGGCCAAGCCGGCGCCCCAGGTGTTGTCCAAAGCACACAAGATGCCTCGCTCCTTGCAAACGCGCACCAATTGACACAGGTCGGGAAACTCCAAGGTCACAGAACCCGCTGCTTCAAGCCAGACCAGGCGTGTTTGCGGACTGATCTTGGCTGCCAGGTCCTGCGCGTTCATTGGGTCGTAATAGCGATGACTGATGCCCCAGGCCATGAGTTCCCCCTGCGCCAACACTTTGTTAGGGCCATAAGCATTATCAGGAATCAGCACCTCGTCGCCGCTGCGCAGAAGGGACAAGGCAACATTGGCAATAGCCGCAAGTCCACTCGGCAGCAGCAGGCATTGCAGCCCGCCTTCCAGTGTGCAGAGGCGCTCCTCCAGCGTGTAAGTAGTGGGAGTACCGTGCAGACCGTAGGTGTAGGCACTCTTGTCCTTCCAGTCAAAGTTGCGCATCGCAGCAACGTTGGGAAAGATCACCGTTGATGCCTTGAACACACCCGGCTGCGGTGCGGCGAACCCTTCGGGTGGGCTATACGGGTGGTGTATCAGTGTGGTGGTGAGCTCGGTCATGGTGCATTTCGCGCTCAAACGCTCCACTTCTGCAGCAACTGTTCAGGACGCATCGAATCGTAGCCTTCGAAAGGTTGATGAATCCAGGGGTTGCTAGGCAGAAATTCGACCGAATAATCGGCCTGGAAGGTCGACAGTGCCTTGGTCCAGAGCACAGCGCTGCGCAGTTCGGTAATCGGCTTGTAATTGGTTTTGAGCTGGTTGATGACAGCGCGCAGCGTGTGACCGGAATCCGCCAGATCATCCACCAACAGGACCCGGCCCGCGATCTCGCCCTTGGGTGTGGTGATGAAACGCGCGATGTCAAGCACGCCCTGCACCGTTCCGGCGTCCGATCGGTAGGAACTGGTTGACATGATGGCCAGCGGCTTGTCAAAGACGCGCGACAGGATGTCCCCCGGACGCATGCCGCCACGCGCCAGACACAGGATCGTATCGAACTGCCAGCCCGACTGGTGAACCTTGATCGCCAGCTTTTCGATCAGGTTGTGATATTCGTCGTAACTGACATACAAGTGTTTGCCGTCTTCAGTCAACATGGGTTCGCTCCTGAATCATTCAACCAGATAGGGATGGCGCAGCAGAATGGTCTGCTCACGGTCGGGACCGGTGGAGACCATGTGGATCGGCACGCCCGTCACCTGCTCGATGCGCTGCAAATAGAGCCGCGCGTTGGTGGGCAACTTCTCGAACCGGGTCACACCCACTGTACTGTCACTCCAGCCGGCAATGGTTTCATAGATTGGCTTGCAGCGCTCAATGTCGTCGGCCCCCATGGGCAGAATATCCACCAGTTCGCCATCGAGTTCATACCCGGTGCACAACAAGAGTTCAGGCAGACCGTCGAGTACGTCGAGCTTGGTGATGCAAAGGCCCGACAGACCATTGACCTGAGCGCTGCGCTTGAGCAGCGCCGCATCAAACCAGCCACAGCGCCTGCTGCGCCCGGTGGTCACCCCCTTCTCTGCACCCACTGTACTCATGTGGTAGCCCGGTGTGCCCGGCACTTCCCACTGCAGTTCAGTCGGAAACGGGCCACCGCCGACGCGCGTGCAATAAGCTTTGGTGATGCCCAGGATGTAATGCAGCAGGCCCGGACCGATGCCGGCACCAGCAGCGGCATTGCCGGCCACACAGTTGCTTGACGTCACGTAGGGGTAGGTGCCGTGGTCAATGTCGAGCAGCGTGCCCTGCGCACCCTCGAACAGCAGATTGGCGCCATTCAAATGCGCCTCGTTAAGCTCGCGCGATACATCGGCCATCATGGGCTTGAGCAATTCAGCTTGCCGCATC
>CAIYGK010000469.1 GCA_903925725.1 uncultured beta proteobacterium
AGCCCGGCGTGCCAAGGTGTTTTTCAACACACTCAGGCTCACGCCATTGCTGCGCGCGACGGAGCGCAATTTGGTCAAGTCAGCGACCGTGATGCCGCGGTATTCCGCCAGCACGAGCGTTTGAGCTTTTGCGGCGAGGCCAGTCACATCGTTGATGACCGCTTCTTTCTCACTGCGATTAAGACTCAAGGTCTACTCCTTCAAAATGTACCTGTCAGCCAGAGCCTTCAAGTACGCCACATTGCAGCGACCAACTGTTTCGGAAACCCTTTTCCATCTGCAGCGGGATCGCCATCTGCGTTGGCTGCGAGCCTGGGGATGCCCCCCGACTCGTCAATTAAATGCTGTTGCGCATCACTGCGACTGGCACACCAACGGTCTTGGATGACTCGCCTTTGTCCTGCGACAAAAACGACCCACCACATCAAGCGGCCCTTTCGAGCCGCTCGAATTCACGCAATCACGCTGCGATGGTTTGCATGTCCACGCGGACACCCACACCCATCGTTGACGAAACTGCAACTTTCTTCAAATACACACCCTTGCTGGTGGCCGGTTTGGCCTTGGTCAAGGCGTCCACCAAAGCAACCAGGTTGCCCTGAAGCTTGTCGTTGTCGAACGAACGACGGCCAATAGTGGAGTGAACAATACCGGCCTTGTCGACGCGGAATTGCACCTGACCGGCTTTCGCGTTCTTGACCGCTGTGGCCACATCGGGCGTCACCGTACCAACCTTGGGATTGGGCATCAAACCGCGCGGACCCAGAATCTGACCGAGGGTACCGACAACGCGCATTGCATCAGGCGCAGCAATCACAACGTCAAAGGGCATATCACCCGCCTTGATCCTGGCCGCCAGGTCGTCCATGCCAACGATGTCAGCGCCGGCAGCGCGGGCTTCTTCCGCCTTGGCACCCTGCGCAAACACAGCAACGCGCTTGGTCTTGCCGGTGCCGTTGGGCAACACGACTGCGCCGCGCACGACCTGATCCGACTTCTTGGCGTCAATGCCAAGTTGCACCGCTACGTCGACCGACTCATCGAACTTCGCGTTGGCGCATTCCTTGACAATGCCCAGGGCGTCCGCCAGCGGATACAGCTTGTTGGAATCAACCTTGCCCTTGAAGGCCTTTTGTTTTTTGGTCAGCTGTGTCATTTACACGCCCTCCACAGTCACGCCCATCGAGCGGGCAGAGCCGGCGATGGTCCGAACCGCTGCGTCCATGTCGGCTGCAGTCAGGTCCTTCATTTTGGTCTTGGCGATCTCTTCAAGCTGAGCCCGCGTCACCTTGCCAACTTTGGCGGTGTGCGGTGTGGCTGAGCCTTTGTCGATCTTGGCTGCCTTCTTGATCAGAATCGACGACGGTGGCGATTTGATGATGAAAGTGAAACTCTTGTCGGCAAATGCCGTGATCACTACAGGCAGCGGCAGCCCGGGCTCAACACCCTGGGTCTGTGCGTTGAACGCCTTGCAGAATTCCATGATGTTCAAGCCGCGTTGACCCAATGCGGGTCCAATCGGCGGCGATGGATTGGCTTTGCCTGCTGGGACTTGCAGTTTGACAAAACCGACGATTTTTTTCGCCATGCTTTTCTCCTTGCGGGTGATAGCGCCCTGACCATGCGCTGAAACTGCAGGTCCGGGCTCCCCGGGGTTAACGACTCATTAACTCTACGTTCGCACCGAGTCGGAAAATGCGAACACTCTAATCGGTTGAGGACAGAGCAAATTTGCTACGCAAATCTTGGCCTATCCCACGATGTTTCAGGTTTTCTCTATCTGCGAGAACTCCAGTTCGACCGGCGTGGCACGACCAAAAATCGTGACTGCCACGCGGACCTTGCTCTTTTCGTAATTCAAGTCTTCCACCGAGCCATTGAAATCGGTAAAAGGACCGTCCTTCACGCGTACAAACTCGCCCACCACAAACTCGACTTTGTGGCGCGGCTTCTCGGTGCCTTCCTGCATCTGGGAAACGATCTTCTTGACCTCTGCTTCAGAGATCGGGGATGGCCGGGTCTTGGCACCGCCAACAAAACCGGTAACCTTGTTGGTGTGCTTGACCAGATGCCAGGTGTCGTCGTCCATCACCATTTCAACCAGCACGTAGCCAGGAAAGAACTTGCGCTCGGTGGTCTTCTTCTGACCATTCTTGATCTCGACAACTTCCTCCATGGGAACCAGAATGCGCCCAAACCTGTCCTGCATGCCAGCACGGTTGATACGCTCGATGATGTTGCGCTCGACCGCCTTCTCCATGCCGGAATAGGCATGCACAACATACCAGCGCAGATCGGGATTGGTCGGCGCGGTCGCCAGCACCTGCGCTGCAGCGGGAGCCTCGATCAATGGGGTTTCGACAACATCAGTCATTATTTTTTCCACCCCAGAATCAGGTCATAAAACAACCACTCAAGCGTTTTGTCAGTGATCCATAGAAAAAGCGCCATCACGAGCACGAATCCGAACACGTAGGCCGTCATCTGGATCGCCTCCTTGCGTGCCGGCCAGACCACTTTTTTAACTTCGCGCCAGGCGTCGTGCCCAAAGGCGTAAAGCGCCTTACCAGTCTCGGCCGTAAAAAATACCACCAGTGCCGCGGCAATCCCCGCCAGCAAAGCAGCCCACTGTGCGAGTTGGCCTTGTTTGCCCAGCATGTAGAAGGCCACCAGCGCCGCAACAAGCAACGCTGCTGCTGCAGCCAGCTTTGCCTTATCGACTCCAGTATTGACAGTTTGAACTTGTGGGGTGGCCATTTTTCTCAATCTCGCGCATCTACTTCAAATCGACAATCAAAAATCTCCTGGACGCTAAGGCCCGCTGCTTGAGCATCGGACCCGGAATCCACCTTCCATACACAGTCAGGTGGCAGGGGCGGAAGGAATCGAACCATCAACCTTCGGTTTTGGAGACCGACGCTC
>CAIYGK010000470.1 GCA_903925725.1 uncultured beta proteobacterium
CCGCTACCGGCAGCGACAAGTTTGAGCTCTTCGCTTTGCCAGGAGCCGTCGATGCCTCCAAGGTTGCGCCGACCGACTCCAAACAGTACGCGCTCATCAACCGCACGATTCGCGAAGTGTTTCCCGGCACGCTGGTGGCGCCGGGCTTGATGATCGGTGCCACCGATTCGATTCACTTTGGCGACATCAGCGACCATATTTTCAAGTTTTCGCCAGTGCGCGCCAAGCCGGAAGACCTGCCACGCTTTCACGGCACCAACGAGCGCATCACGGCCGCCAATATGGCCGAGCTGATCCGTTTTTATCACCGACTATTGACCATGGGTGCGAAAGCACCATTGAATTAAGGAAGAACTCACCATGACCTCAGCTGTAATCGTTTCTACCGCCCGCACACCGCTAGCCAAGAGCTGGAAGGGTTCCTTCAACATGACGCACGGTGCGACGCTTGCCGGCCATGCTGTGGAACACGCTATTGAGCGCGCCGGTATTGAAGCCGCCGAGGTTGACGACGTGATCATCGGCTGTGCCACACCGGAAGGCGCCACTGGCGCCAACATTGCCCGCCAAGCCGCGCTGCGTGCTGGCTGCCCGGTCACCACCTCGGGCATGACCGTAAACCGCTTCTGCTCGTCCGGACTGCAAACGATTGCGCTGGCGTCGCAGCGCGTCATCGCCGGCGAAGGTGATATTTTTGTCGCCGGCGGCGTTGAAGCCATTTCCTGCGTCCAGCAGGAAATGAACCAGCACATGCTGGCCGATCCCTGGCTGGTCAAGAACAAGCCCGAGATTTACTGGAACATGCTGCAGACCGCCGAGAACGTGGCCAAGCGCTACAAGATCAGCCGTGAAGCGATGGACGAGTACGGTGCTGCGAGCCAGCAGCGCGCAACGGCGGCACTGGAGGCCGGCCTGTTCACGGCGGAGATTGCACCGATCACCGTGACCATGGGCATCGCCGACAAAGTGATGGGGCTATCCACCAAGAAGGTGACCGTCAGTCAGGACGAAGGGATTCGCGCCGGTACCACGGTGGAGGGCATCCGAGGCCTGCGTTCCGCCGTTCCGGGCGGTCTGATCACTGCGGGCAATGCCAGCCAGTTTTCTGACGGTGGCGGTGCGGTGGTCGTGATGCATGAATCTGTTGCAGCCAAGAAAGGATTGCAACCGTTGGGTCGCTTTCTGGGCTTCGCTGTTGCCGGTTGCGAGCCCGACGAGATGGGTATCGGCCCAGTATTTGCCATTCCCAAGGTACTCAAGCGCCTGGGGCTGAGCGTGGCGGACATCGACCTGTGGGAACTCAATGAAGCCTTCGCAGTGCAGGTTATTTATTGCCGCGACCGCCTGGGCATACCGAATGATCGCCTCAACGTCAACGGTGGTGCGATTGCCGTGGGTCATCCCTACGGCGTCAGCGGCCAGCGCCTGACGGGTCATGCGCTGATCGAGGGCAAACGCCGCGGACTTAAACGTGTCTGCGTCACCATGTGCATTGGTGGTGGCATGGGTGCAGCGGGCATCTTTGAAGTGCTCTGAAGACTCTGAGAGGTTGCGTCAACGCGCGGGCACGATCGCCGGTTTGTCGGCCAATTCAGCGAGGCAGAGATGAGTTTGCGTTCAACACTTGATTTTTTCCTGTACGACTGGTTGTGTACAGACGGCCTGAGTCAGCGCGCGCGCTTTGCCGACCATACGCGGGAAACTTTCGACGCGGTGCTCGACACCTGCGAGCGCATTGCACGCGAGAAATATGCGCCCTTCAATCGCACCGTCGATGTGGAGGAACCCCGCTTTGACGGCGAGAAGGTGATCCTGCCTTCAGCGACGCAGGTGGCGCAGAAGGCTTACGCCGAATCCGGCATGCTCAGCGCGGCACAGGACTATGACGTGGGTGGCATGCAGTTGCCGTACACCATCGAGGCGGCGGCCAATTCCTTCTTTGCCTGCGCCTCGGTCAGCATAGGTACGGGTATGCTGACCACCGGCAATGCCAACCTGCTGATGGTGCACGGCACGGCGCTTCAGAAAGAGGTTTTTTCAAAGAACGAATTTGCCGGGCGCTGGTCCGGCACCATGTGCTTGAGCGAACCGCAGGCCGGATCAAGTCTGTCGGACGTGGCCACGCGCGCCGTGCCCGACGGTGAGGATTTTGAGGCTGAGCCGTTGGGTCCGCGCTATCGGCTCACCGGCAACAAAATGTGGATATCGGCCGGCGAGCATGAACTGACCGAGAACATCATTCACCTCGTGTTGGCCAAAATTCCGGGGCCGGATGGCAAACTGGTTGCCGGCACGCGCGGCATCTCGCTCTTCATCGTGCCCAAGAAATTGGTGAACATGGCAGGTGAACTCACCGGAGAGCGCAATGACGTGGCGCTGGCCGGTCTGAATCACAAACTGGGCTGGCGCGGCACGGTCAACACGCTGCTCAATTTTGGTGAGGGGAAGTACCCGGTGGACGGTCGAGCCGGTGCCGTGGGTTACCTGGTCGGCAAGCCCGGTGATGGTCTGCGCTGCATGTTCCACATGATGAATGAGGCGCGCATTGGTGTCGGCATTGCCGCTACGATGCTGGGTCTGGCCGGTTATTACGCTTCTCTCGACTATGCGAAGAACCGGCCGCAGGGCAGGGCGCTGGCCGCTGGCGGCAAGGACGCATCCCGACCGCAGATTCGGATCATCGAGCATGCCGACATCAAGCGCATGCTGTTGGCGCAGAAGGCCTATGGCGAAGGCGCCCTCGCACTGGAGTTGTACTGTGCACGCCTGGTAGACGAACAACACACCGGTGAGCCGCAGGTGGCCGACGAGGCGCGGCTGCTGCTGGAGGTGTTGACGCCGATTGCCAAAAGCTGGCCCAGCGAGTGGTGCCTGGAAGCCAATTCGCTGGCCATCCAGATTCACGGCGGCTATGGTTACACGCGCGACTTCCCGGTGGAACAGTACTGGCGTGACAACCGGCTGAACATGATTCACGAAGGTACGCATGGCATCCAGGCGATGGACCTGCTTGGCCGCAAGGTGCTGATGGAAAACGGACGCGGTTTGCAACTGCTTGGCGCTCGAATGATGGCGACCGTGCAGCGGGCAAACCAGGTGTCCGAACTGGCGCCGCACGCACAGGCACTTGCCAAGGCGCTGCAGGATGTGAGCGTGGCAACACAAGCCGCCTGGTCTACCGGCAACGCCTCTGATGCGCTGGCCAATGCCGTACCTTATATGCAGGCCTTTGGTCACACTGTGCTGGCCTGGATCTGGCTCGAAGTCGCGCTCGCCGCATGCATCAGCGACTCAGCCAGGCTGCTGCCCGAGAACGTCGGCAGACTGCAGGCGGCACGCTACTTCTACCACTATGAATTGCCCAAGATCGGGGCCTGGCTGAAGGTGGTGGCCGAGCGCGATCTGACCTGCGCCAGCATGTCCGAAGAAGCCTTTTAACCGGAGACACCATGACTCGCACCATCCAACAACTTTTTGATCTCAAAGGCAAAACGGCCCTGGTTACTGGCGGCTCGCGGGGCCTGGGCTTGCAACTGGCGCATGCGCTGGGTGAAGCCGGCGCCAGAATCATGCTGAGTTCACGCAAGGCGGAAGATCTGGAACAAGCGGCAGCCGATCTGCAGTCCGCCGGCATTGATGCGCGCTGGATCGCCGCTGATTGCGCCAAGGAGTCCGAAATCGTTCGCCTCGCCGATGAAACGCTGCAGCGGATGGGTGAAGTTGATATTCTGGTCAACAACGCTGGCGCTTCCTGGGGTGCGCCCGCTGAAGATCATCCGATCGAGGCATGGGACAAAGTGATGAATCTCAACGTGCGGGGCTACTTCATCCTGAGCCAGCAAATCGCCAGGAAGAGCATGATCGTGCGACGGCACGGCCGCGTCATCAACGTGGCTTCGATCGCTGGCCTGAACGGCAATCCACCAGGTCTGTCTACCCTTGCCTACAACACGTCGAAAGGTGCCGTCATCAATTTCACGCGGGCACTCGCTGCCGAGTGGGGTAGGTACAACATCACGGTGAATTCGATATGTCCCGGCTTTTTTCCCAGCAAGATGACCATGGGGACGCTCAAGGCTTTGGGCGAGGAGAGATTGGCTGCACGCGCGCCGTTGAAGCGTCTGGGCGACGATGAAGACCTGAAGGGACTTTGTGTGCTCTACGCCTCGGACGCTGGCAAGCACATCACGGGCCAGTGGCTGGCTGTGGACGGTGGTGTGAGCGTGGTGACCGGTGGCTGAACCTAACTTCGGCTTGGGGTTTGGCGTTGCCATTCCCTTTGTCAATCTCCTCGGATTCGAGCTGAGGTTGTTCGAGGGTGGCCTGTCGGAAATTGCTTACGCGCCCAAGCCGGAGCATCTCAATTCCTTTGCGGTGACGCATGGCGGCGCTTTGATGACGCTGCTCGATGTCACCATGGCAACTGCCTCGCGCAGCGTGCAAAACGATATGGGTGTGGTGACTATCGAGATGAAGACCACGTTCATGCAACCGGCGCGTGGCAGGCTGAGCGGCAAAGGCCGCTTGATGCACCGCACTGCCACCATGGCTTTTGCAGAGGCGACCGTTTTCGACGAAGATGGGCGGGCGTGTGCCCACAGCACCGGCACCTTCAAGTACGTCAGGCGTTTGCCCACCGGACCCAAGAGCAGCAATGCGCTCGACGTCATTTCAACCGACTGACAACTTTTCAGGATATTCCATGCCACAGAACAAACAGATTCACCTCGACAACCGACCCCAGGGTGAAGCACAGCTCAGCAACTTCAAACTGGTTGTGGGCGAGACCGCACCACTGAAGGACGGTGAAGTGCTGGTTCAGCATCACTACCTGAGTCTGGATCCCTACATGCGAGGCCGCATGAATGACGCCAAGAGTTATGCCCAGCCACAGGCTCTGGGTCAAACCATGGGCGGTGGGACGGTCGGCGAAGTGATCGAATCGCGCAATGCAAAATTCAGCGTTGGTGACAAGGTGGTGGGGATGGGCGGCTGGCAGCAATACAGCGTGGTCGACGCCGATCAGGTGGGGGCATTGCGCAAGGTGGATACGCGCCATGTGCCTTTGAGCGCCTACTTGGGTGCGGTCGGCATGCCTGGTGTTACGGCCTGGTATGGACTGGTCAAGATCATTGAGCCCAAAGTCGGGCAGACGATGGTGGTGAGCGCCGCCACGGGTGCCGTTGGCAGTGCCTTTGCAGCGCTCAGCAAGGCACGCGGTTGCCGCACCGTCGGCATTGCGGGGGGCCCGGATAAGTGCAAGTACGCAGTCGAGGAACTGGGCGTTGACGCTTGCATCGACTACAAACTGCATAAGGATGCGAACTCCCTTTCGAAAGCCTTGAAAGAGGCCTGTCCGGCGGGTATCGATGGCTATTTTGAGAACGTCGGTGGCATGGTGCTTGACGCCGTGCTGACGCGAATGAATGCCTTCGGACGGATTGCCGTGTGCGGCATGATCGCCGGCTACAACGGTGCACCACTGCCGCTGACCTATCCGGCACTGATACTGATGAACCGTCTTAAAGTGCAGGGCTTTATCGTGAGTGAGCACATGGAGTTCTGGCCTGAGGCACTCACGGAACTCGGCACACTGGTGGCCAATGGCACGCTGCGTGCACGCGAGTCGATCGCCCAGGGGCTGGAAGCGGCGCCTGAAGCATTTCTGGGGCTGCTCAAAGGAAAGAACTTCGGTAAACAACTAGTCAAGTTGTGCTGATCAATATCGATATGTCTGACATCATTCTTCACCATTACCCGACTTCGCCATTTTCAGAAAAAATACGGGTGGTGCTGGGATACAAGAAACTGGCCTGGAAATCGGTGATCATCCCGGCTCTCATGCCCAAGCCCGATGTTGTGGCACTCACAGGCGGTTACCGCAAGACACCGTTCCTGCAAATCGGCTCCGACGTGTATTGCGACAGCGCACTGATCTGCGAGGTACTGGAAGACCTGCAGCCGACACCCACGCTTTACCCGGCACAGCAGCGGGGTCTGGCCCGGATCCTGGCGCAATGGGCCGACAGCACGCTGTTTTGGGCAGCCATGGCCTACAGCCTGCAAGCCAAGGGTGCAGCGGCCATGTTCGAGGGGGCCCCGCCGGAAGCGGCCAAAGCCTTTGGTGCCGACCGTGCAGCGATGAGCGCCGGCATGACGCGATTGCGCCCGGGCGACGCCACTGCAGCCTACAAGTCTTACCTGCGGCGGATCGCCAGCATGCTCGATGGCCAGAACTTCCTGTTGGGCAGCGCGCCCTGTGTCGCGGACTTTGCAGCCTACCACCCGCTCTGGTTCTCGCGCGTGCGCGTACCCGTGATGGCCGGTGTGCTGGACGCAACACCTTCGGTGCTCACCTGGATGGATCGGATGGCAGCATTGGGTCATGGCCCGACGGAAAAATCTACCGCCGCAGAAGCGATTGCCGTCTGCGCAGCGTCGGCCAACTCTACGCTTGCGAATGACACGTGGTTTCAGGACGAGCACGGCATTCCCTTGGGCAGCCGTGTCACCGTGGCGGCCGAGACCTTTGGCCAGGAGACGACCGAAGGCGAGTTGCTGGCGGCGACCCGAACCCGCTACACCTTGCGCCGTGTCGACCCGCGCGCCGGTACCGTGCAGGTGCACTTCCCTCGCATTGGTTACGTGCTCAAGGCCTGTTTGCCTGCATGAATTCAGGTGTGGTGATTCAGTGGAAGTTGGCAACCTTTGAGGCCTTGAGCGTGCCAGAACTGTATGCCTTGCTGCAATTGCGAACCGAAGTGTTTGCGGTGGAACAGAACTGCGCTTTTCAGGACATGGACGGTGCTGATGGCCAGGCCCTGCATCTGATGGGCAGACAAGACGGCGAGTTGCTCGCTTATGCACGGTGTTTTCCGCCGGGCGTCAAGTTTCGCGAGGCCAGCATCGGGCGGGTCGTGACGCGCCGTCAGGCGCGCGGCTGCGGGCTCGGGCACAGACTGATGGAGCAGGCCATGTCGGCCGTCAATACGCAGTGGGGCGTGCAGCCGATCCGGATTGGTGCACAGGCGCGCTTGAAAAAGTTTTATGGCGGACACGGCTTTGTTGACGTCGGCAAGCCGTATATCGAGGACGGCATCGAGCACCTGGAAATGGTCTGGCAACCCTGAACCCTCAAACCTGGAGTTTTCAAATGATCACTGATTTCAAAAACAAGACAGCAGTCCTCACCGGTGCGGGCTCGGGCTTCGGTCTGGAGTGCGCGCGCATTGGCGCGAGCCTGGGCATGAACCTGGTGCTGGTCGATGTGCAGCAGGATGCGCTCGACAAAGCCGCTGCAGAGATACAGGCCAGCGGTGCTGCCGTGCTGGCGCTCAGGGTGGATGTTTCCAAAGCCGCCGAGATGGAAGCCTTGGGCCGCGCAGTGCAGGCGCGCTTTGGCGCGCCGCACTTTGTCTTCAATAACGCCGGCGTTGGCGCCGGTGGCCTGATCTGGGAAAACACGACGCAGGACTGGGAGTGGGTGATCGGTGTGAACCTGATGGGGGTTGCGCATGGGATCCGGGTCTTTACGCCCATGATGCTGGATGCGGCCAGCAAGGACCCGTCTTACCAGGGGCATATCGTCAATACCGCCAGCATGGCGGGTCTACTCAATGCTCCCAACATGGGCATCTACGGCGCCAGCAAGCACGCCGTGGTCAGTATGAGCGAGACGCTTTACCAGGACCTCTCCCTGGTGACGCAGCAGGTCGGCGCCAGTGTCCTGTGTCCGTTCTTCGTTCCAACTGGCATCACGCAAAGCCAGCGCAATCGGCCAGCTGACATGGCGGCAGCAAAGCCGACGCGCAGCCAACTGATCGGCCAGGCCATGAGTGACAAGGCTGTCGGATCGGGCAAGGTCACAGCGGCCGAGGTGGCGCAGAAAGTGTTTGACGCGGTTGCTGCCAACCAGTTCTACATTTACAGCCACCCTAAAGCCATTGCCAGCGTGCAGACGCGCATGGAAGACATTCTGCTGGCGCGCAATCCGACCGATCCTTTTGCCCACAAGCCCGAACTCGGCGTCGAGCTCCGGCGCGCTCTCAAAGGATAGCGTGCGCTGTGGCAGACGGTGGCGGTGCTGGGACATAATGGCACGCCCGCTCGATTCGATGGACTTGCTAACGGAGATGTGTTTTCATGGAACTCCAGGCCTTGCTGGCGGCGCAGTTTGTCCTGCCCAGCATTCCTCAGGTGATTGCGCTTTTGCTCAGCGAGCTAGAGTCCGCTGAGCCCGACCTGAAAAAAATCAGTCAGTTGATCAGTACCGATCTGGCACTGACAACGCGTTTGCTGCAGCTTTCCAACTCCGAGCGTTTCAAGCTGTCCGGCCAGATCCACAGCGTCTCCGAATCGCTGGCGATTCTCGGCCTGGCCGACGTGCGTGCCATGGCCGAGGCTGCCGCCTCGGCAGCCTCGTTCAAGGCGGTCCCCGGCATTCACCTGCAGCGCTTCTGGACCTACAGCCTCAATGTTGCCAAGTTGGCCCGCTTGCTCGCCGGCAAGGTACGACAAAACCAACAGGCGGCCTTCACGTGCGGGCTGATTCATGCAATTGGCGAATTGGCTATTCATATCGGCATGCCAAAGGAGGTTGCGCGGCTTGACACCGAGATACACCACCTTGATCTGGGACGTGCTGAGGCGGAGCGCGCTGCGTTTGGCTTTTGTTATGCGCAGGTCGGTGCCGGTCTGGCGCGTAAATGGCATTTTCCGCAACCGATGACGGACGCCCTGGAGCACCAGTACGCGCCCTTTGAAGACGATGTCTACGAGCCGCTGGCCGGCATTATCCATCTGGCCACCTGGCGCGGACGCGCGCTGGCGGCCGAACTGTCAGACCGCGCGATGGCGGTGACGTTCCCAGGCGCTGTCGGTGAAGTGCTGGGCATTGATATTGACATGGTGCTGCAGCAGGATTCGTTCGACTGGTTCTCGCCACCCACGGGTAGTGCAGCGCTCTAGAGATGCGTGCCCTTTGCCTCTATGCCGGCCCGGCAGCGCGACAGTGGATTGAAAAGCAGGGACTGCAGGCAGCTGACATCGCCGTGCTGGCCGGTGCCGCCGGCGGCCCCAAGGGCCTGAGTCTGGGCGCGCTGGATCGTTATATTTTCGGGCAATGGCTCGCGCAATCAAACCAGCAGGTGCATCTGGTCGGTGCTTCGATTGGCGCGTGGCGCATGGCTGCAGCCTGCCTGAATGAACCTGTAGCAGCTTTCCTGCGGCTTGAACATGACTACATCCGTCAGCACTATGAATTGAAGGCCGGTGAGAAGAGACCATCGGCTGCCACGGTAAGCCGCTTGTTTGGTGAGAGTTTGCGAGCCTTTTACGACGGGCGTATTCAAGAAATACTTGCGCATCCCCGCTTTCGGCTGCACGTCTTCACGGCGCACGGGCGCCAGCTCCTCGGACGCGAGCAACGCTATCGCACCGCACTGGGCTTTATGGGTGCCTGGCTCTGTAATCTGGTGCAGCGCAGGGCTCTTGGCGGCTGGCTCGAGCGCGTCGTCTTCTCGACGCCGGGAGCAACCTTGCCTTTTGACTGCAGCGACTATCCAACGCGCCAGTTCGATCTGAGCCACGCCAATTTCAATTTGGCCTTGCAGGCCAGCTGTTCCATTCCGTTTGTGTTGGAGGCGGTTCACGACATTCCGGGCGCACCACCCGGTGCCTATTGGGACGGTGGCTTGACCGACTACCACCTGCACCTGAACTATACCGCTGGTGCCGGCGCACAAGGCCTTGTGCTGTATCCGCATTTCCAGAGGGCAGTGGTGCCGGGCTGGCTGGACAAACATCTGAAGTGGCGGCACGGGTCGAGCGCGTTTCTTGACAATATGCTGCTGTTGGCACCGAACCCGGAATGGGTCAGGACACTACCCAATGCAAAACTGCCGGACCGGACCGATTTTGTCCATTACGGTCATGACCTGGCCTCCCGGGTCAGGGATTGGTCTGCAGCAACTGCCGCCAGCGTCCAGCTGGCCGAGGAATTTGACGGCTGGCTGCGCAAGCCCGATGTCAAGCTCGTGCAGGCACTCTAGTCGACTTACGATGCGGGCATGCACTCGAGCCCAACCCACACTCCGGTAGCGGCACGCTTCATCTTTCCTGCACTGCTTGGTTGGCTGTTGGGCAGCGCGGCACAGTTGCAGCAGACAGCGCTGTCACCCTTGTGGATATATGGCGCGCTTTCGCTGATGGCGTCCATCCTGCTTGGTTTGTCGGCCATCCGGTCGTTTGCCATCCTTGTGCGCCTGACATTGGTCTTGCTGGCATTCTCTGCATTGGCTTTTGCTGTGACAGGACTTCGAGCGTCGATATTTCAGGGCGAAGTGCTGGACAGTTCGCTGGAAGGACGCGACGTTGCACTGACCGGCATCGTGGCTGCCATGCCGCATTACAACGAGGCGGGTCTGCGCTTTCGGCTGGAGGTGGAGTCGGCGCAGCTTGACGGCAAGCCGGTCCGACTGCCAGCCCAAATTTATCTTGGATGGTATTCAGGCTACTACCTGGCTGAAGGTGGCGCCGCAACGCCCGGCCTGTTGCAGCGCCAGCCCGCGGCGATCAGTGCTGGTGAGCGATGGCAGATGACGGTCCGTCTGAAGGCTCCACACGGTGCCAGCAACCCCTATGGCTTTGACTATGAGCTCTGGCTCTGGGAGCAGGATTTGCAGGCCAGTGGGTATGTGCGTGCTGGACCGCGGGATCCGGCGCCACAGCGTCTGGCACGCACCGTTTGGCACCCGGTAGAGCGCTGGCGCCAGCAGGTGCGAGACAGAATCTTCGAGCGCGTTGGTCAACGTCAATATGCGGGATTGATCGCGGCCTTGGTGGTGGGTGACCAGAACGCCATCGAGCGCGCCGACTGGGATGTCTTTCGGGCCACTGGGGTCGCGCACCTCATGTCTATCTCAGGCTTGCACATCACCATGTTCGCCTGGCTCGCCGCGCTGGCTCTGGCCTGGCTTTGGCGGCGCTCCGCTGCGCTGTGTCTGCGCCTGCCCGCATCCAGCGCTGCCCTGATGGGCGGCGTCCTGCTGGCCGGTGCCTACGCTTTCTTTAGCGGCTGGGGCGTGCCTTCACAGCGAACCGTGCTGATGCTGGCCTGCGTTGCACTGCTGCGTCTGTCGGGCAAGCGCTGGCCCTGGCCACTGGTGCTGCTTCTCGCCTGTGTAGTGGTGGTGGCCACGGACCCTTGGGCCATGCTGCAAGCCGGTTTCTGGCTCAGTTTTGTTGCCGTGGCTGTGTTGTTCGCGACCGACCCCGGAGCCAAACCTTCAGCGGCAAGCGCGGGGGACGGTTTTGCCGCCGGGCCGCCCCAAGGCAAAACAGCCCCCTCGGGGGGCAGCGCAGCACGCGTAGCGGCAAGCGTGGGGGCCATGTTCCACGAACAATGGGTCATCACGCTCGCGCTGACGCCCTTGACCTTGCTGCTGTTTGGCCAGATATCGGTAGTCGGTCTGGTTGCCAATGCAGTGGCGATTCCCTGGGTCACGCTGCTGGTTACGCCACTGGCCATGCTGGGTGTCCTGCTGGAGCCGCCTTGGGATCTGGCGGCGCTGGCGATTTCTGCGTTGAGCTGGTATCTGCAATCACTGGCGGCTTTGCCCTTTGCGACGCTGACGGTGGCGCAGGCACCGGTGTGGGCCGGGGTGGTCGGCGTAGTCGGCGGCTTGCTGCTGGCCATGCAGTTGCCGTGGAGCCTGCGCCTGATGGGTCTGCCACTGATGCTTCCGGTGCTGCTGTGGCAGGTGCCGGCGCCGCAGCCCGGACAGTTTGAACTCCTGGCGGCAGATATTGGGCAGGGCAGCGCGGTCATTGTGCGCACTGCCAGCCATGCGCTCCTGTACGACGCCGGCCCACGCTTTGGAAGGGAGAGCGACGCTGGTAACCGCGTCCTGGTACCGTTGCTGCGCTCGCTGCACCTGAGTCTGGACTTGCTGGTGCTCAGTCACCGCGACAGCGATCACATTGGTGGCGCGCCCGCTGTGCTGAAGATGCAGCAGCAGGCCGGATTGCTCAGCTCCATTGAGGACGACCATGAATTGCAGGCGCTGCGCCCGGCACGCCGCTGTGTCGCCGGCCAGCACTGGGAATGGGATGGTGTCGCTTTTGAAGTGCTGAGTCCGCTGGCCGAGGACTACGAGCGGGATTTGAAATCGAATGCCATGAGTTGTACGCTGCGCATCAGCAACGGCGCCCAGGCTGCCTTGCTTGCCGGTGACATCGAGCAGGCGCAGGAGCAGCGTCTGGTGGAGCAAGCGCAGGTTGCCGGAGCAAGCGGGCTGAAGGTGGACGTGCTGCTGGTGCCACACCATGGCAGTCGGTTTTCCAGCAGCGCCGCCTTCCTGGACGCTGTGCAGCCGCATATTGCATTGGTACAGGCTGGCTACCGCAATCGCTTTGGACACCCGGCACAGTCCGTTTTGGTGCGTTATCAGGAACGTGGAATTCGTGTCATCGATTCGCCCCATTGTGGTGCAGCCAGTTGGAAATCCGACCAGGCGCAAACAGTCAACTGCCAGCGTAGCCAGAACCAGCATTACTGGCTGCATCAGGTCCCATGAGCAATTTTTGGACACTGGCGCAAAGCTTGCTAAGCTAGAGGCAGGAG
>CAIYGK010000471.1 GCA_903925725.1 uncultured beta proteobacterium
GGCTCGAGCGCGTTCACCGTCTTGATCAGCGTCGACTTGCCCGAACCCGAGGGACCGCAAATCACGACCACCTCACCCTTGTCGACCCGCGTACTGCAGTTCTTCAGGACCTGGAAACTGCCGTACCACTTGCTGACGTTGCTGAGTTCGATCATGGCCATGGGGAAAACTCTCTTCTTGCTTAGCGCGCGATGGCGATGCGGGTCTGCAAGCGCTTGACCCAGAAGGACAGGAACAGGCAAATGGCAAAGTAGACCACAGCCACAAAGAGGTACATCTCAACCAGCCGGCCGTCGCGCTGCGCCACCTTGCTGGCCATGGTGACGAAGTCTGGCAGAGAGATGATGTAGACCAGCGAGACGTCCTGGAACAGGATGATGGTCTGGGTCAGCAGGACCGGCGTCATGTTGCGAAAGGCCTGCGGCAGCACGACCTGGCGCATGACCTGCCAGTAGGTCATTCCCAGGGCATATCCGGCATTGGCTTGTCCACTGGGGATGCTCTGTATGCCGGCACGCATGATCTCGCAGTAGTAACAGGCTTCGAACAGGATAAACGTCACCAGCGCCGATGTGAAAGCGCCGACCTTGATCGGCGATGACGCACCTATGATCCAGGCGCCAATGTAGGGCACCAGAAAATAGAACCAGAAGATGACCAGCACCAGCGGAATCGAGCGCAGTCCGTTGACATACGCTGCCGCAATCCACGACATCGGTTTGACCGAGGACAGTCGCATCATGGCCAGCAGCGTCCCGAACACGATGCCTCCGACCATGGCCAGGACTGTGACTTCCAGAGTGAAGGCCAGACCCTGAAAGATCAGGACCTGCCAGGTTCGGGCGATGACGTCGAAATCGAAATTCTGGAACATGGCTCTGCGCTAGCTTGATCGTCCGCCGATGTAGCCGGGCACAGCGACCCAGCGCTCCAGGCCGCGCATCGCGAGCACCACGACGCCATTGACCACGAGATAAATCAGCGTGGCTGCGGTAAAAGCTTCGAAGATCTGAAAGCTGAATTCCTGCATGGAACGCGTGCTTGCGGTCAGTTCCATGAGACCGATAGTGAGCGCCACTGCCGTGTTCTTGATGATGTTGAGAAACTCGCTGGTCAGGGGTGGCAACACGATGCGCAACGCCATCGGCAACAGCACATAGCGGTAGGTCTGTGCCAGCGTCAGGCCGAGCGCGGTTCCGGCAGCCAGTTGCCCGCGTGGCAGTGACCCTATGCCGGCGCGAACCTGCTCGGCCACGCGCGCCGATGTAAAGAACGCCAGCGCCACAACAGCGGTCCAGAAACTTGAATTGGGCAACTGCTTGAGCCAGGTGCCGATGCTCGCGGGCAAAAGTTCCGGCACAACGAAGAACCACAGGAACATCTGCACCAGCAAGGGGATATTGCGAAACAGCTCGACATAGGCATTGCCCAGGCGCACTCCCCAGACCCACGGTGTGGTGCGTATCGTCCCGATGATCAGGCCCAGGGCCAGCGCAACAACCCAGGCGCTCAAGCCGGTGGCTAGGGTCCAGCGCAGGCCGTAGAGCAGCGTCTGGAGGTAGGTACCGCTGGCATCCGGGGACAACTCCCAGAAGATGCCCCAGTTCCAGTGGTAGTTCATACCTGCCCTGTCCAGCGCTCCAAGCCCGCCTTATTTGTAGGCCGCCGGATCCGCAGAGTCGATTGGATTGGTCGTCAGGTTCTTGAACACGGCGGTCATCGGCATGTTCAGGTTGATGCCCTTGGGAGGAATCGGACTGGTGAACCACTTGGCGTAAATCTTGTTGATTTCGCCGCTCTTGTAGATGTTGACCATCGCTGCGTCAACGACCTTCTTGAAAGCCGGATCATCCTTGCGAATCATGATGCCGTAGGGCTCGGGCAGCGACATCGCATCTGAAGAAATCTGCCATTGGCCCGGATTGGTGCTGCTGGCAGCCAGGCTTGCCAGCAGGATATCGTCCATGACGAATGCAACGGCACGACCCGTCTCAACCATCAGGAAAGCCTCTGCATGGTCTTTGGCAGCCAGGATGTTGACACCCAGGTTTTGCGCTGCGTTGAGTTCAGTGAGTTGCTTGATGTTGGTCGTGCCGGAAGTGGAGACCACGGTCTTGCCTTTCAGATCAGCCAGGGTGTTGAGCTTGTCCGCCTTCTTGGCGATGAAGCGGTTGGCAGTGAGGAAGTGGGTGATCGTGTAGCTGACCTGTTTTTGACGCTCAAGGTTGTTGGTGGTGGAGCCACATTCGAGGTCAATCGTGCCGTTGGCCAGCAGCGGAATCCGGGTCGCTGATGTGACCGGTTGGAAGACCGACTTGAGGCCCGGCATCTTCAGTTCGACCCGGACCGCATCGACGATGCGGGCGCACAAGTCCATGGCGTAGCCGATCGGTTGCTGCTTGTCATCGAGGTAGGAGAAGGGGATGGATGCATCCCGATTACCAACCGTGATAACGCCAGCGGCGCGGACCTTTTCCAGCGTGCCCTGCGCCAGCGCGCCTGTCGCAAGGCCGGCGAACAACAGAGTGCCAACAAGTTTTTGTGTGAGGGTCATGGGAGTTCCTTCTAGGGTTTGATGGTGCGCAGTATAAGGCGCGTGCTGCTGTCAATACCGATGCTGCTAGGCCGTGGCGGAACTGGTCGGCTGCCGTGAAGCGCTGGCCATCAACATCCGCCCCATCAGTTCGTGCAGCTTGTTGACTGCCTTGAGCGGACGCACCATGACCTTGAAGTGCGAAATCTTTCCGGATGCGTTCCACTCGATCATGTCGACGCCATTGATCAAAATGCCTTCGCAAGTGCTCTGAAATTCCAGTACGGCCGAGTGCTCGCCATACCATTCGTTGAGGTAACGAAAGCTCTCGTTGCCCAGCACATGCATGGCCGCCTGCAGGTACAGTGTTGTGATGGGTTTGCCAACCTGCGGCGTGTGAACCACCGGCGACTCGAATACCACATCGTCGGCCAGCAGACGCCCAAGTGCGACCACGTCATGCGCTTCGGCAATCTGGTGCCACTGTTGAATCGGGCCTGGCATCATGGTGCATCTCCTGTTGCTGCCCGAAAAAAATGGTTCAGGCATCCGTGAGCCGATGATAAGCGTCGGCGCACATGCCCGCCGCTGTCGATGCGATACTTACGCGTTCGTCCCCATCGCCCACTCACTGCAAGGTCCATTCAACATGAACACTACTTTTCGCAGCCTTGTCGGCGCTGCCGTATCGCTGACGTTGACATGCAGCACGCTGGCCGCTGACGGCACCAAACCAGCATCGCGGGACCGCTCCGACATTGCGCCGGAATTCCGATGGGACTTCAGCCCCATCTACGGCAGTTGGGAATCCTGGGAGGCCGGCATGCAGGACATCGACCGGCAGATCGACGCTTTCGTCAAATTCAAGGGCACGTTGAAGAACGGACCGGATGCCGTCCTGAAGGCCTATCAGGCCTTCGACGACATTGGCAAATTGCAGTACAAGGTCTACGGCTACACCGCGCTGCAACGCGACATCGATACCCGCAAGCAGGAGGTCTCGGGCAAGTTCCAGCGCGTCATGGCGCTGTTCGCCAAACTCGGCACCGCCACTTCGTGGTTCACGCCGGAGTTGCTCACGGTGGCGCAGCCGACGATGGAACAGTGGATTGCCGCAACGCCGGCGCTCCAGCCCTACCGCTTCACGATACTGGACAACTACCGCCAGCAAAAACATGTGCTCGACGAACAGGGCGAACGTTTGCTGTCCTACGCCGCGCGCTTCAACGCCACGCCCAAAGCCACTTTTCAGGAGTTGTCAACCTCGGACATCAAGTTCCCGCTGGTCACGCTGTCGGACGGCAAGGAAATCAGGCTCACGCCGGGCAGTTACCAGTCCGTGCTGGCAACCAACTACAAACAGGCCGACCGTGCCAAGGCCTTCGAGGCTTATCTGAAGACCTATGCAGCGACGACCAACACCTATGCGGCGATCTACAACGGCGTGCTGCAGCACGACTGGTTCAACGCACAGGCGCGCAATTTCCCCGGCACGCTCGATGCTGCGCTGGATGGCAATGCGATTCCGACTTCCGTGGTGACGAACCTGGTCGATACCGTGCGTAAGGGCACAGCGCCGCTGCAACGCTACATCAAGCTGCGCAAGAAACTGCTCGGCCTGGACAGCTACCACCTGTATGACGGGGCCATCCCGATTTACAAGACCGACAAGGCCTACACCTATGCGGACTCGCGTGAACAGGTCCTGGCCTCGGTGGCACCGCTGGGCGCGAACTACGTTGCCAGGTACCAGAAATTCCTGGCCGGCAAACAGGTCGATGTGTATGAAAGCGAAGGCAAGCGCAGCGGCGCCTACGTCAGCGGCATCTACGGCGTCGGCCCCTACATGCTGCTCAATCACAACGACACGCAGGATGCGCTGTTCACGCTGGCGCATGAAGGTGGTCACGCCATGCACACGCTGCTGTCGCAAGAGTCGCAGCCTTTTGTCACCGCCGACTACACGATCTTCGTGGCGGAAGTGGCGTCCACTACCAACGAGCGCTTTCTTCTCAACCGCCTTCTGCAGGCAACAAGTGACGCCAAAGAGCGTTTCCTGCTGCTGCAACACGCAGTGGATTCCATCGTCGGCACCTTTTACACACAAGTGCTTTTTGCCGATTTTGAACTGCAGGCGCACAAGCTCGTCGAGCAGGGCAAGCCGATCACCTCCGATGTCCTGAGCGGCATTTACCTCAAGCTGCTGCAGGACTACTACGGCGATGCGGTCACGGTCGATGACCTGTACAAGTACACTTGGTCGCGCATTCCCCACTTCTTCAACTCGCCCTACTACGTCTACCAGTACGCAACGTGCTTTGCCTCATCGGCCAAGCTCTTCAAGGACATGACGACCGGCTCCGATGCGTCGCGCGCAGCAGCGACCGAGCGTTATCTCACCCTGCTCAAGAGCGGCGGCAACGACCACCCGATGCAACAACTGCAAAAGGCCGGTGTTGATCTGTCCAAACGCGAAACAGTGCAGGCGATGGTGGAACAGATGGAAGAACTGGTGGCACAAATGGAAGTCGAGGCGGCCCGCATACCCTGAACCTCAACAAGGAGACCTCATGCCCGTGATCACCAACATTGAAGACCTGCGCGCTCTGGCCGAGAAGCGTGTGCCGCGCATGTTCTACGACTATGCCGACTGCGGATCGTGGACCGAGAGCACCTACCGCGCCAACGAGTCCGACTTTCAGAGAATCAAGCTGCGCCAGCGCGTAGCCATCAACATGGAGCATCGCAGCACGGCGAGCACCATGGTCGGGCAAACGGTGGCGATGCCGGTGGCTTTGGCACCGGTCGGCTCGGTTGGCATGCAGCATGCGGACGGCGAGATTCTGGTCGCGCGCGCCGCCGAGGCCTTCGGCGTGCCATTCACACTGTCGACCATGAGCATCTGCTCGATCGAGGACGTGGCCGCGCACACCAAGGCACGGTTCTGGTTCCAGCTCTACGTGATGCGCGACCGCCAGTTCATCGAGCGTCTGATCGACCGGGCCAAGGCCGCCAACTGCGGCGCGCTGGTGCTGACGCTTGACCTGCAAATCCTCGCCCAACGCCACAAGGACCTGAAGAATGGCCTGTCGGTGCCGCCCAAGCCGACGCTGACCAACTGGATCAACCTGGCGACAAAGCCGCGCTGGTGCCTGGGCATGCTCGGCACGCAGCGGCGCCAGTTCGGCAACATCGTCGGCCACGTCGGCGGCGTCGAGGACATGAGTTCGCTGTCGCAGTGGACCGCCAGCCAGTTCGACCCTACGCTGAACTGGAACGACGTTGAATGGATCAAGAAGCGCTGGGGCGGCAAGCTGATCCTCAAGGGCATTCAGGACGTGGAAGACGCCAGGCTCGCCGTCAGTTCCGGTGCTGACGCGTTGATTGTCTCGAACCACGGTGGGCGTCAGCTCGATGGCGCCGAGTCCAGCATTCGCGCCCTGCCGGCTATCGTGGACGCCGTCGGCAAGGAGATCGAAGTGCATATGGACGGCGGCATCCGCAGCGGTCAGGACGTGCTCAAGGCGCGCGCGCTGGGAGCCCGTGGCACCTACATAGGACGCGCCTATGTCTACGGCCTGGGTGCCATGGGTGAAGCCGGTGTCACCAAATCACTGGAGATCATCCGCAAGGAACTCGACACCACCATGGCACTGTGCGGACGCACCGATATCGACACGATTGACAAATCGATTTTGCTACCGGGTACTTATCCAGCTTAAATCGTCTGTCCACCATGTCGGGTGGATCAGGCCGCCGTGGCACTCAGCTCCGCGACTGTCCCCCGCCCTTTGGGCTCCTCCTTTTACAGGGACTTCCCCGATAGTCAAGCAACGGTTTTCGGTTTTCCTGGTTTTGGTTGTCTTCATTGATAAGCGGTCTTTCTGCGTTGGCGTGGTTTGGAGCGACGGTAAGACTCGGAACAGACTGCACATTTACAGA
>CAIYGK010000472.1 GCA_903925725.1 uncultured beta proteobacterium
ATGGCCAGAAGGCATGGACCACGCTCGGCCAGTACGGCGAGTGGATTTTCTGCCTGGTGCGCACCAGCAACGAAGGCAAGCCGCAGACCGGCATCAGCTTCCTGCTGATCGACATGAAGTCGCCCGGCGTCACGGTGCGTCCCACCGTGCTGCTCGACGGCGAGCCGGAAGTCAACGAAGTCTTTTTTGACAACGTTGAAGTGCCGGTGGAGAACCTGATCGGCGAAGAGAACAAAGGCTGGACCTATGCCAAACACCTGCTGAGTCACGAGCGCACCAACATTGCCGACGTGAACCGGGCCAAGCGCGAACTTGAACGCCTCAAGCGCATCGCCAAGGCCGAGGGCGTTTACGCAGACACGCGCTTCCGCGATGAAATTGCCAAGCTCGAAGTCGACGTGGTGGCGCTCGAGATGCTTGTGCTACGCGTGCTGGCGGCCGAGAAGTCCGGCAAGCAGTCCCTGGACATCGCCGGTCTGCTGAAAATTCGCGGCAGCGAAATTCAGCAGCGCTATAGCGAACTGATGATGCTGGCAGCCGGCCCCTACGCCCTGCCCCTGATTCACGAAGCCATGGAAGCGGGCTGGCAGGGCGACGCCGTTGGCGCCGCCTACTGTGCGCCGCTGGCGTCCACCTACTTCAACATGCGCAAGACCACCATTTACGGCGGCAGCAACGAGGTGCAGCGCACCATCGTGGCACAGACCGTTCTCGGATAAAAGGACAACATCATGGATTTTGATTTTTCTGAAGACCAGGAACAACTGCGCGATGCCGTGCGCAAATGGGTTGACAAGGGCTACAGCTTCGAACGCTATCGTGCTGCAGTCAAGGCCGGCGGCTTTGCGCGCGCCGCGTATGCCGAAATGGCCGAGTTGGGCTTGTCCGGTCTTTATGTTCCGGAAGAGCATGGTGGCATGGGCATGGGTCCGGTCGAGGGCATGGTGGTCATGGAGGAACTTGGCCGCGGCATGGTGCTGGAGCCTCTCAAGCAAAGTCTGATTGCAGGCGCTGTGCTGGCCGGTTATGCGCCTGAGACGGTGAAGTCGCAATGGCTGCCCAAAGTTGCTGGCGGCGAAGCTCTCTTGGTGCTGGCTTATCAGGAGCGCGCCGCACGCTACCGGCTTGATGTCTGCGAAACCAGCGCCACTAAATCTGGGTCGGGTTGGCAACTCACAGGCAGCAAGAGCATCGTTCCGGCCGGGGATCAGGCCGACGCCTTCATCGTGCCCGCCAGTGCCGATGGCAAGATGGCCCTGTTTCTGGTGCAGCGCTCCGGCGCTGGTGTGAGCAGTCGGGGTTACGGCACGCAGGATGGTAGCCGCGCCGCTGAACTCCGCCTGCAAAATGCCGGCGCAGAACTGATCACGCTGGACGGTCTGACGGCGCTGGAGCACGCAGTTGACATCGGCATCGCAGCCACCTGCGCGGAAGCCGTGGGTGTGATGGACAAGACAATGACCATCACCGCCGAGTACCTCAACACGCGCAAGCAGTTTGGTGTCTTCATCAGCAGCTTCCAGGCTTTGCGTCATCGCATGGCTGACATGAAAATGCAACTCGAGCTCGGTCGCTCCATGAGTTACTACGCCGCGCTCAAGCTCAACGCGCCAACTGCAGAGCGCCGGGCCGCGATGGCCCGCGCCAAATACCAGCTTGGAACTTCCATGCGTTATGTCGGGCAGCAGGCGGTGCAGGTGCACGGCGGCATAGGCGTCACCGACGAATACATCGTCAGCCACTACTTCAAGAAGTTGACGCAGATGGAAATGACCTTTGGCGACTCGATGCACCAGCTTGGCGAAGTAGCCAGCCGGATGCAGGACACAGCGGGTGTCTTTGCCTGAAAGGCGATGCCGCTATCGCACCAGTCGGACCAGAACGCCGTAAGTATCCCGACCGGTGCTGATCACACTGCCGAAACCAAAATCCACGCTCCAGGCCAATGCGGGAACGCGCACATCTGGACTCGAGGACCAGTAGATCGCGTTGGCAGTTAATGGAAAAGCGTTGCCATCGATGGCGGGGTTGTACCGGGTCGCATCGACCAGGCTGGACAACTCCTTGATATTGGGTAAGCGCCAGCCGATCTGCTTCTGGGCATAGATCAGGGCCTCTTCATGGGTAAAACTGGTCGGGTTGCCGGTACAACTGCTGGCGGTCCAGGTCTGCCCCTCGCTGCAACGACGCCAAACCAGTCCATACTGGGAATCCACCACTTCCGTGCCGTCAAGCGAGTAGGCAAAGCGCGCCTGCGCCAGTGCCGGTCCAGCAGCGCTCAGGCAAGCCAGCACGGCTGCGGCCCAGAGCAGTCTCCGGCCGGTGAAATTTCTCAACCAATTCATCGAAACATCCTTCAATTACTGTTGCACTTCGCCACCCAATGACCGCTAGCGCACAAGCCGAACGTAAATACTGGTACTGACCGCGCTGTCAGGCACGATGCGGCCATTGCTGAAGTCAACGACCCAAAAATTACTGGCAACCGGTGTGGATGGCGGTGTAGCCGGGATCTTGACGCTCGGTGCGTAGGGCGTAGCCGAGTAATAGGCGCCTGGCATCGTGTTGGGAAACCAGTTTGTATCGATATCAAGATACGGGTCCACTGATCCATAGTTGAGCAGGCTTTGCAACTCTGATCGCGTCGGTACGCGCCAATTGCGAAAGCCACACAAGCCGCTCGTGTTGGCGCTTGCCAGGTTGACGTTCGCTTCGAAGGCAATATTCGCCGAAGTCCGGTCACCGCCTGTGATGGCCACGGTGCCGCTCGTTCCCGCCCAAATCAAGCCCGTGATGTTGTCAATGACGCAGTCGGTCTTGGCATAGGTTCCGACCAGGTTATAGCTCAGGCCAAGTTGTCCGTCGGTGCTGACCGGACTGGCAACGTCACGACCTACCATGCCGTCCTGTCTGTCGTTCAACGCAATGGCTGCTGCGCTGGTGCAGCTGATCAGTATATTGCTGCCGGCGCCATAACATTGACTGGCAGCGATGCCGCTGTCCGGCAGGGCGTTGATGGCAGGCACCGGGGCTGTATTCACCATGACAGGCTGCGCGGCGATCCACCATCCAAGTGGTACCAGGTCCGACCAAATCGTCATGCTTTGGCTCCCGGCAGTTCCCCCCGGTGTGCAGACTGTGGTGAAACTTGTGCTGGTTCGATTGATCGGAGTCGTACAGGTTCCGCCGGCAATCGACGCCAACGCCGTCAACGGCAGATTTTGACCGCTAACCGTAAATGTGGTTGGCTGCCCAAGCAGCGCGATCACAGGCGTCACTGCGCTGACCGTTGCCGCCAGGCTACCCGACGAGGTCGGGGACTCGCCGCCCAAACAAGCTGCCAGTGCAGACAGGGTCACAAGGGTGCCCAGACACCTGGCAAGATGCCGCGCGGCACGTACTTCCATTTGAGTATCTTTATGCATGAAGCGAATTATCACTCTTCGGCAGCTTCCTGGCTTGCTTGCGGCCACCAGCTAAAGCACTGAAATGCCGCTATCCTCAGGCCAGAAGTCGTGACGACTTCGGTACATGCGCCATCAGGAACTCCATCTGGTCAGCCAGAATGCGGCGATTGCGCAGTATGAAGTCTTCCCACAAGCTGGGAACATAGGGCGTGTACAGCAAAGGCATGGCGGCTTGCTCCGGCGTGCGGTGGCTCTTGCGATGGTTGCAGGGTCGGCACGCCGTCACCACATTCATCCAACTGTCAAGGCCGTTCTGCGCAAAGGGAATGATATGTTCGCGCGTCAGGACTTCTTCGTTAAAGTGTTCGCCGCAATAGGCGCAGATATTGCGGTCGCGGGCGAACAACTTGTGATTCGTCAGACCAGGGCGAAGCGCAAAGGGATTGATACCGGATACGCCACGCGTGCCAATGATGCTGTTGACGACGATGATGGACTGTTTACCGGTCAGCGCGTTGTGGCCACCGCGAAAAACTGCCACCTGGGCCCCCATTTCCCAGCGCACTTCCTGCGCCGCATAATGAATCACGGCCTGTTCAAGTGAAATCCACGATTGGGGCAGCCCCTGGGCTGACAGCTTCAAGACCTTCAACACTCGCCTCCTGAAACATTGCGGGTAGGCCCGCAGCTAAGAGACAATATAACCTGTTTTTGCGACAAATCGACTTCCGGCGCTCAAATCACGAGCGTCCTTTGCTATCAAAAATATAACAAATCAAATGAAAGTTTTTCGAGGTTTTCACCATCCCGGCCTGCATCCGGCCTGCGCGCTGACCATCGGCAACTTTGACGGTGTGCACCGTGGTCATCAGGCCATGCTGGCCCTGCTCAAGAGCGAGGCCCAGCAACGCGGCGTACCGAGTTGTGTCCTGACGTTTGAGCCGCATCCGCGCGATCACTTCGCGGCCATCCTGCACAAGCCCGAACTAGCACCGGCGCGCATCGGCACCTTGCGCGACAAATTGATTGATCTAGCCCTGTGCGGCGTCGATCAGACGGTGGTTCTGCCCTTCGGTCAGCGCCTCGCCGATCTGAGCGCGCAAGCCTTCATCAATGAGGTGCTGCTGCGCGGACTGGGCGCTCACTATGTCCTGGTAGGAGACGATTTCCGCTTTGGCGCCAGACGGGCCGGCGACTATGCACTGCTCGATGCTGCCGGCACCACGCGGGGCTTTGATGTGGCGCGCATGAACAGCTACGAAGTGCATGGTCTCAGAGTGTCGAGTTCAGCTGTGCGCCAAGCCCTGTCCGAAGGCCGAATGGAAGATGTGGGGCGCCTGCTGGGACGGCACTACCGAATTTCCGGCCACGTGGTGCATGGTCGAAAGCTCGGGCGCCAACTTGGATTCAAGACCCTGAACCTGCGCTTCGCCCACTGGAAGCCGGCGGCCAGCGGCATCTTCGTGGTGCTCGTTCACGGCTTGACGACTCAGCCGCTGCCGGGTGTCGCCAACATGGGAATCCGTCCCTCGCTGGACCCGCACGATGTCAACGGTGGGCGCGTGCTGCTCGAGACGCATTGCCTGCAATGGCCCGATGCGCTCGGCGCCGAGGGAGCCTACGGTAAAATCATCCGCGTGGAACTGCTGCACAAATTGCACGACGAACTGAAATACGACGGTCTTGATGCCCTGACCCGGGGCATACGACAAGACTGTGACGACGCACGCGCCTGGCTCGCAGCCCGAATTTGACCGGGCCGAGTCGACGCACCTTGCCCCGCGTCCCGTTTTGCTCACGCTCTGCCGTCAAGACGGCAACCGTGCACCCATTCCAGAATCGAGATTTGTCATGACTGAAAAAGTGGATTACCGAAGTTCCCTGAACCTGCCCGACACGCCCTTTCCGATGCGCGGCGATCTGCCCAAGCGAGAGCCAGGCTGGGTCAAGGACTGGGAAGAAAAAGCCATTTACAAGAAGCTGCGTCAGGCGCGCCAGGGCGCTCCGAAGTTCGTGCTGCACGACGGCCCACCCTACGCCAACGGCCAGATTCACATGGGGCACGCAGTCAACAAGATCCTGAAAGACATGATCGTGAAAGCGCGCCAGCTCAAGGGGCTGGACGCGATCTACATTCCGGGCTGGGACTGCCATGGCCTGCCCATTGAAAACGCCATCGAAAAGAAGTACGGTCGCAACCTGCAACGTGACGAAATGCAGGCCAAGAGCCGGGCTTTTGCCACCGAGCAGATCGACATCCAGCGCAGCGAATTCAAGCGCCTGGGTGTGCTGGGCGACTGGGACCACCCCTACCGCACCATGGATTTCAGCAACGAGGCCGATGAAATCCGCGCCTTCAAGCGGGTCATCGAACGCGGTTTTGTTTACCGCGGCCTGAAACCCGTCTACTGGTGCTTCGATTGCGGCTCCAGCCTGGCCGAGTTCGAAATCGAATACGCCGACAAGAAATCGCAGACGCTGGATGTGGGATTTCCCTGTGCCGAGCCTGACAAACTGAGCGCTGCCTTCGGCGTTCCGGCGCTGGACAAGAATGCTTTTGCAGTCATCTGGACCACCACCGCCTGGACCATACCCGCCAACCAGGCGCTCAACCTCAACCCCGAGCTCAGCTACGCCCTGGTGGACACCGAGCGCGGCCTGCTGATACTCGCGGAAAGTCTGGTTACGCAGTGTCTGGAGCGCTATCAACTCACGGGTTCGGTCATTGCGACAGCGATCGGCAAGAGACTGGACGGCATCAACTTCAGGCACCCGCTGGCCCATGTCGATGCAGGTTTCGACCGCTTCAGCCCGGTCTATCTGGCCGACTACGCCACCGCCGCGGACGGCACCGGTCTGGTTCACTCCTCACCTGCCTACGGGGTGGAGGATTTCAACAGCTGCGTCGCGCATGGCATGGCCTACGACGACATCCTGAACCCGGTGCAGGGCAACGGCACTTACGCCGCCGACTTCCCTTTGTTTGGCGGTCTGCACATCTGGAAGGCCTGCCCGGTCATCATCGAGACGCTGCGCCAGGCCGATCGGCTGTTTGCCACCAGCGATCTGGTTCACAGCTACCCGCATTGCTGGCGCCACAAGACGCCGGTGATCTATCGCGCTGCGGCCCAGTGGTTCATCCGCATGGACGAGGGCGAGGGCGTCTTCACGAAAGACAAGGCGCCCAAATCGCTGCGCAAGATTGCGCTCGACGCCATCGAAGAAACTGCCTTCTATCCCGAAAACGGCAAGGTCCGCCTGCGCGACATGATCGCCGGGCGGCCCGACTGGTGCATCAGCCGGCAACGCAGCTGGGGCGTGCCCCTGCCCTTCTTCCTGCACAAGGACTCGGGCGAGTTGCACCCGCGCACGATGGAGATCATG
>CAIYGK010000473.1 GCA_903925725.1 uncultured beta proteobacterium
ATGGCCCGCCGCATCGACTACCAATACGCTTGTGATGCAGCGATGTTCCATCAATTCGGCGGCCTCGACAGCGAGCGCATCACGAGCGACCGTACTGGGCTTGGGGTGCATGACCTGCTGCGCTGTGGTAGTTCGCAGGTCAATGCCTTTCTCAACCAATCGACGCAAATCGCCATCGGTAAAAATGCCTAACACCCGCTCGTCGTCATCCACAATGGCTGTTGCGCCCAGGCCCTTGCTACTCATCTCGCGCATCAGTTCGCTGAAACTGGCTTGCGGCGCAACTCGGGGAACAGCGTCGCCCGAACGCATCACGTCGCTGACGTGAGTGAGCAACTTACGCCCAAGTGCGCCACCCGGGTGCGATCGGGCAAAATCTTCTGCTTTGAAACCCCTTGCATCGAGCAGGGCAACGGCCAGCGCGTCGCCAAGCGCAAGCTGCGCGGTGGTACTGGCCGTCGGCGCCAGATTGAGCGGGCAGGCCTCCTTCTCCACAGCGCAGTCAAGAAAGATGTCCGCGTGTCGGGCCAACGTAGATTCGGCTTTGCCGGTCATGGCAATCAGCGGCGCCCCCATGCGCTTGAGCACCGGCAAAATAGCCGTCAACTCCTCTGACTCGCCGCTGTTCGAGATGGCGAGCACAAGATCGACGGGCTTGATCATGCCCAGATCGCCATGGCTGGCTTCAGCCGGATGGACGAACAAGGCTGGAGTTCCGGTGGAAGCAAGTGTGGCGGCAATCTTGCGCCCGATATGACCGCTCTTGCCCATGCCCATCACAACCACGCGGCCGCTGACGTGCAACATCATCCCGACAGCCTGTGCAAAGGAATCTCCGAGATGCTGCTTCAGACCAAGCACGGCGGCAGCCTCAATGTCCAGCGTCTCGCGCGCCAGTCGAATGGCCTGCTCGGCCTGACTGTTTGGGGCCGTGGTGTGTTGGCTTGTCATGCGATCATTTTATAGATCACTGCGCGACTTGCTAGTATCCGGGCCATGAGCCCGCTTCAACTGACACTCCTGTACCTGCTGGCAGCAGTGCTGGGGGTGGTCGTGTGCCGGTCTTTCAAATTGCCACCGATGTTGGGCTACCTGGCTGTCGGTGTGGTGATCGGGCCCAACGCACTGGCCGTCGCCAAGAACGCCGATGGTGTGCGCAATCTGGGTGAGTTCGGTGTTGTCTTTCTGATGTTTGTCATTGGGCTGGAGTTCAATCTGGCCAAGCTGCGCGCCATGCGCAACCACGTGTTTGGACTGGGCTTCTGCCAGGTGCTGCTGACCATGCTTGGCGCCACGGCCGGCGCCATGGCTCTGGCCTTTCTTGCCCCAAAGCTGTGGGACATGAGTTGGCAAACCGCATTGGCCTTGTCCAGCGCGCTGGCGATGAGCAGCACAGCCATCGTGGTGAAGCTCATGACCGAGCGACTGGAAATGGAGTCTGAACACGGCAAGCGTGTCATGGGCGTACTGCTGTTTCAGGATCTGGCCGTGGTCCCCTTGCTGGTACTGATCCCGGCTCTCGGAGCCACGGGTGAAGCACTGTTCAACACGCTGATGGTGGCCGCACTGAAGGCTGCGCTCCTGATCACGCTGCTGCTGATTGGTGGCCCGCACGTGATTCGATGGTGGCTGACTCTGGTGGCAAGACGCAAGAGCGAAGAATTGTTCGTACTCAATTTGCTGTTGATTACTTTGGGCCTGGCCTGGTTAACGGAGTTGGCAGGCTTGAGCCTGGCGCTGGGGGCATTTATTGCCGGCATGCTGATCTCGGAGACCCAGTTCAAGCAACAGGTGGAAACGGATATCCGGCCTTTTCATGATGTGTTGTTGGGTCTGTTCTTCATCAGCATTGGCATGATGCTGGACTGGCGACTGGTTCTGGAACGCTGGCCACTGGTGCTGCTGCTGGTCACGCTGCCCGTGCTGTTCAAGGCCGCTGTGGTCTCTGCGCTGGCACGCACTCTGGGTGCCAGCGCAGGTGTGTCACTACGCACCGGTCTGTATCTGGCACAGGCTGGGGAATTCGGATTTGTGCTGCTGACTCTGGCCCAAAGTAACGCACTGGTGCCGCCAGCGCTGATGAACCCGATCCTCGCGAGCATGGTGTTATCCATGCTGGCCACGCCCTTCATCATTCTGTACAGCAATCAACTGGTGATGAAGCTGGTCAGCAGCGAATGGTTGCAGCAGTCACTGCAAATGACCACGATTGCCCGCAAATCAATCAATGTCAACCGGCATGTGATTATTTGCGGCTTTGGTCGTTGCGGGCAAAACCTGGCGCGCATGCTTGACCTAGAGGGCATTCCCTACATGGCGCTTGACCTTGACCCGGATCGCGTGCGTCAGGCAGCCGCGGCTGGTGACTCGGTGGTCTTCGGTGATGCCGTTCGCCTGCAGGCCTTGATGGCAGCAGGCCTGGCGCGCGCCAGTGCAGTCGTCATTACCTACCTGGAAGTTCCTGCAGCCATGAAGGTACTGGCACATGTCCGTGCCCACGCGCCGAAAGTACCGGTCATCGTACGCACACAGGATGACCATGATCTTGAGGCGTTGCAACAGGCCGGCGCCACCGAAGTGGTGCCTGAAGCGATTGAAGGTTCATTGATGCTGGCCAGTCATGCGCTGGCTCTGGTTGGCGTGCCCATGCGACGCGTGTTACGCATCGTTCAAGGCCAGCGCGATGCTCGCTACAACTTGTTGCGAGGCTATTTTCATGGAGCGGATGACAACTCGGCCGATGAACTGCATCAGGAGCGTCTGACATCCTTGACACTGCCAGTGGGCGCTCCTTGCGTAGGTAAACAGCTAAGTCACTTGACCGAACAGACGATGGAGGTCCGAATCGTCAGCCTGCGCCGCACTGGCGGAAAGGTTGTATCAATTTCACTGGATCCCGTGATTGAAGATGGCGATACGCTGGTTCTGTCGGGCAAGACCGAATCGCTGCTTCTGGTCGAGCAAAGATTGCTCCGAGGCTGAGCCGGCAACCCGGCACGACAAGGACGCAAGGCACAATACAGCTTCAACCCTTCATCGATGCGCCATGCAAAACGTCAGTGTCAATCAATACCTCAGAGATCACATACGCACCGTGCCTGATTGGCCCGCGCCAGGTGTTCAGTTTCGCGACATCACACCTTTGCTGCAAGAGGCCAAGGTTTTTCGGGTGTTGATTGATGCCTTTGTGCATCGCTACATGGGGCCAGAGATGCGCCCGGATGTGGTGGCTGGCCTGGACGCTCGCGGCTTTATTCTGGGAGCTGTGGTGGCTTACGAATTGAACGTTGGCTTCGTTCCGATCCGCAAGAAGGGGAAATTGCCGTTCACAACCGTAGAAGAAACCTACGAACTGGAGTATGGCAGCGCAACCGTTGAACTACACACGGACGCGGTAAAGCAGGGTGATCGGGTATTGTTGATTGACGACCTGATCGCCACCGGGGGCACGATGATGGCAGGCAAAAATCTACTTGAAAAACTTGGCGCCCAAGTCATGGAGGGCGCAGCTATTGTCGATCTGCCAGAGCTCGGTGGATCCGACAAGCTTCGTGCTTCCGGATTGCCGCTATTTACCCTGGTTGATTTTTCCGGGCACTGAACTCATGTCTATTTCCCGATGCAAAACTTGGAGAAAATGGTACCCAAGAGATCATCGGAAGTAAATTCACCGGTAATTTCGCTCAAGGCGTTTTGCGCAAGGCGAAGTTCTTCTGCGAGCAGATCAAGCGAGCCTGCGTGATCCAGCAGATGCGTGTGGGCAGTCATCAAGTGATCTTGCACCCGTTGCAGTGCCTGCAGGTGCCTTTGTCGCGAAATGTAGACGCCCTCCGGCTCAGATTTCCACCCGGCCAGTGCAAGCAACTCGCGACGCAATGCCTCCAGGCCGAGTCCCGTTTTCGCAGACAAAGTCAGACCCGGTTGGTGACCTCGCTCGGTGACCGCATCGGCCTTGTTCCAGACGTCGATGACGGGTGTCCTGCTTGACAGGTTTTCAGTGAGCAAGCCCGCAATTACCGCGTCGTCGCTGCTGTAAGCCGCATTGTCAGTGCGCGTCAGGTCGTGCAGGAACAAAACCACATCGGCGGTCTTGATGGCATCCCACGCATGTGAGATGCCCACCTTCTCGACTTCGTCATCGCTTTCGCGCAGACCCGCCGTGTCAATTACGTGGACCGGCACGCCTTCGATCTGAATCGTTTGCTGTACCTTGTCGCGCGTGGTCCCGGCAACCGGGGTAACGATCGCCAATTCAGCGCCAGCCAAAGCGTTGAGCAAAGACGACTTTCCTGCATTGGGTTGGCCGGCGATCACCACACTGATGCCTTCGCGCAAAAGCGCCCCCTGGTGTGCGCTTTGCAGCACTGTCTTCACCGATTCCTGCAAACGCATCAATTGGCCCAGGGCATCTGCCTTTTGCAAGAAGTCAATTTCTTCTTCGGGAAAATCCAGCGTTGCCTCAACCAGCGTGCGCAACTGGATCAAACGATCCCGCAATGCATTGACCTCCCCCGAAAAAGCGCCTGCCAGGGATCGACAGGCACCGCGAGCAGCGGCCTCGGTGCTGGCATCGATCAAATCCGCAATGGCCTCGGCTTGGGCCAGATCGATCTTGCCGTTGAGGAAAGCACGTTCGGAAAATTCACCTGGCTGTGCTACACGCAAGCCAGCTAGCTGCAATTGCATGCCGCTGCCAGCGATCCGAGCTCCGGCTTCAATCACGCTGGCCAACAGAAGCTGCAGAACAACCGGTCCGCCATGCGCCTGCAACTCCAGCACGTCCTCGCC
>CAIYGK010000474.1 GCA_903925725.1 uncultured beta proteobacterium
CAAGCGACTGGATCGCTACCGGGCACTGCTGGGGCAAGGGAAAGTCCCGGCTTCCCCCGGCGTCAAAGAATTTCTAAAATGAGCTGAGAAGTAAATTCAGCCAAAAACCCAGGAGACAAAATGACTTTATCGAGACGAAATTTCATGCAAGGCGCCGGTGGCGTAGCAGTTGCCGCATTGGCGCCGACCACTTGGGCTCAGAGTGGCGGTACGGCTTTGAAAATATCCCATCAATTCCCGGGAGGTACGCTGACGGAAGGTGATTTCAGGGACCGCTTGTGCCGGCGTTTTGCCTTGGAGGTGGAGAGGCGAACAGGCGGTGCGCTCAAGGCTTCGGTCTATCCTGGCTCATCCTTGATGAAAACCAATGCCCAGTTTTCTGCCGTGCGCAAGGGTGCGCTGGACATGAGCCTGTTTCCGCTGTCTTATGCCGGTGGCGAGGTGGCGGAAACAAATATTGGCTTGATGCCAGCGCTGGTGCCCAGCTATGAGCAGGGTGCTCAATGGAAGAACGCCGAAGTAGGCAGGCTTCTGTCCAAGGTGCTCGATGAAAAGGGCGTGATGATTGTCAGCTGGGTCTGGCAGGCGGGCGGTGTCGCCAGTCGGAGTCGTCCCTTGCTCACGCCCGACGATGCGAAGGGCCTGAAGGTGCGGGGTGGAAGTCGTGAAATGGACATGATGCTCAAGACCGCGGGCGCATCGGTCATCACGCTGCCGTCCAACGAAATCTACGCCGCCATGCAGACCGGTGCGATGGACGCTGCCATGACGTCGAGCACCAGCTTCATTTCCTTCAAACTCGAGGAGATTGCCAAACATCTGACCACCGGGCGCAACAAGACCTACTGGTTCATGCTCGAACCCGTGATCATCTCCAAGGAGGTTTTCGCGAAGGTGCCCAAGGCGCAGCAGGATGTGGTGATGGCGGTCGGCGCCGAGCTTGAAGCCTTCGGCCAGGAAGCGGCGCGCGCCGATGACAAGGCGGTTGCAGACATCTACGCCAAAGCTGGCGCCAAGGTCTATGACATGGACGAGGCCACGCTGAAGAAATGGCAAGTGATCGCGCGCGAGACGGCGTGGAAGGACTTCGCGGAGAAGAGCGAGTCCTGCGCGGCGCTGCTCAAAGCGGCGCAAAAGCTGGCATGACACGGGGTCCGGAGGTCGGGTCCGCAGTGCTGGGCGTGGACCCCGACACGCCGCGCCTGCTGTTGCCGTTGGCCATCGTGCTGATGCGAATTAATCGCCTCATGGTGGTGCTAGGCATGTTTGCCCTGCTGACGGCATCGGCCGTGCTGACGTACAGCGTGGTATCACGCTATGTGATGAAGTCTTCCACCGACTGGCAGGACGAAGCGGCCGTCTTTTGCCTTGTCGGCGCCACCTTCCTTTGCAGTTCCTTTGTGCAGGCCTTGCGGGGGCATGTTGGCATAGAGGCAATCGCCAGTCTGTTGCCTTTATCGCTGAACCGGTTGCGATTGTTGCTGGTGGATTTGCTGTGCGTGATGTTCTGTAGTTTTTTTGCCTGGAAATCCTGGACTCTTTTTCACGAGGCTTGGATCGAGCATCAGACCACTTCCTCATCGTGGGCGCCATCGCTGGCCATTCCCTACGGTTTGATGGCAGCCGGCATGACACTACTTAGCCTGCAAATCCTGATCCAGCTCAGTGCCCGGCTGAACGCCATGAACAGACAGGTGTCCGGGGTAAGACCATGACAATGCTGAGCATGGGGCTGCTGTTTGGCGCGGTGACGCTGATCTTCATGTTTTCAGGCGCGCCAATCTCGTTTGCGCTGGGCAGTGTCGCAGTCCTCTTCATGTACCTCTTCATGCCCGCCTCGGCACTCAATACGGTGACGCAGAACGTCTATGAAGAGATGGCCAGCATCACGCTGCTATCCATTCCGCTCTTTATCTTGAAGGGAGCCGCCATTGGCAGATCACGTGCCGGGCAGGACCTGTACGCTGCCATGCATGTCTGGATGGGCCGGATTCCTGGTGGACTGGGCATCGCCAACGTCTTTGCCTGCGCGTTGTTTGCGGCGATGGCCGGATCAAGTCCGGCAACCTGTTCAGCCATCGGTAGTGCCGGGATTCCGGAGATGCGCAAGCGAGGCTATTCGCCCGGTTTTGCCGCTGGCATTATCGCCGCGGGAGGTACGCTTGGGATATTGCTGCCACCGTCGATTACGATGATTCTGTATGCCGTGGCGGCAGAACAATCGCTCGGACGACTGTTTCTTGCCGGCATCTTCCCTGGCGTTCTCCTGGTTGGGCTGTTTGCGGTTTATGCAGCCTTGCGTTACCAGAAGGAACACAGACTGGCGCGAGCCGAATTTGAACGCACGGGCGCGAGCTCAGCCTTGTTGCTTGATGAGACCTTCACCAACCGGCAGAAGTTCGAAATGCTGCCCCGTGTCGTGCCGTTCGTTCTGCTACTGATCGGCGTCATGGTGGCGCTGTACGGTGGCTTCGCCACGCCATCGGAGACCGCCGGTTTGGGCGCATTGCTGGCTCTGGCACTTATTGCGGTCATTTATGGGGTCTGGCGACCCAAAGATGTGGCACCCATTCTGACCGCGACGCTGCGCGAATCGACGATGCTGATGATGATCATCGGCATGTCGCTGCTGTTCTCTTACGTGATGAGCTTCCTCCATATCAGCCAATCCACCGCCGAGTGGGTGGTTGGCCTGCATCTGTCGAAATGGGTGCTGCTCGCGGCCATTTTGCTGATGGTGATCGTTCTCGGTTTCTTCCTGCCACCGGTGAGCATCATTTTGATGACGGCACCGATCATCCTGCCGCCGTTGAAGGCAGCGGGTTTCGATTTGATCTGGTTCGGTGTATTGATGACGATCGTGATGGAAGCAGGCCTGATTCATCCGCCGGTTGGACTGAATATTTTTGTCATCAAGAACATTGCA
>CAIYGK010000475.1 GCA_903925725.1 uncultured beta proteobacterium
GGCAGAAGGCGCGCGGCATCAGCTATCTGATTTTGCCAGCACCACCGACCAAATAGTCTGCCACTACTCGGTGAAATCCGGGCTCCACGGAGCATTCAAGACCTTTAACCCACCCTATTTTTTACGGACAGATCAATGAGTAATACGCCACTGCACCGCCATTACCTGCATTTTTCGGAGTTGCCCACCAGTATGCGTGTTATGCAGACTGCGGTCCTGCTCGTGCTGGGCCTTGCCTACATGTTCGCGGCGCTTTATCTGTTTCATGTCTACTCCGGGCGCGATGGCAACCCAAACGATTTGTCTTACGACGATCTGGTCATTGCCTATGCAGGCAGTGGCAAGGGATCAAAGCTTGAGGCTGCGCTGCGCGGGCCGATGTCGAGCATGTTGCCGCCAGATGAGCTCAGTGTGCTGGTTTCGTGGGTTCAGAAAGGTGCGGACAAGACACAGTATGAATCGACAATCAAACCGATGGTGGAGAAACGCTGCCTCAGTTGCCACGATGGTAGCAATCCGCATTTGCTTAACTTCAATGGCCTGGATAATCTGCAGAAGGTCACGGAGCAGGACACGGGTGCCGACATCTTCACGCTGGTGCGCGTGTCGCACATCCACCTGTTCGGCCTGACCTTCATCTTCTATTTGGTCGGCACAATCTTCAGCCATGCTTACTGGCGACCCGTGTGGCTGAAAGCTACGATTGTTGGGTTGCCGTTCCTCTGTCTTGCCATGGACGTCTTGTCATGGTATGTGGTCAAACTGTTCCACCCCTTTGCTCTGGTAACGATGGCTGCCGGTGCTTTGCAGGGCCTCTGCTTTGCCTTGATGTGGGTCGTATCAATGTATCAACTTTGGTTCTCTGGAACGCCTGAGGCTGTGATGCAGCGCCATGGCGTCGACGAAATCTCGGTTGGCTAAAGAATAGGTGCGCCGCTGCCAGCGAGTCTGGGTCTCGCTGAGTTGTTTCCACATCATGTAGAGCAGGCACCTTGATGGTGCCTGCTTTCATCCGGACAGAGGTTGGTGAGGCGGAACTCGAATGATGTGGCGCCGGATTCAGGCGACTTTGTCCTTGGTTGCCACAACGATCTGGAAATTGCCGAAGAATACCGTGCGACGTTCGCAAGTCACTCCGCCCATCGCCTCAAGTTGCTTGACTGGGTCATGGCTATCCCAAAGCGCCAGCCCGAGTGGCTCGAAAACCTTGAAATACGTCCAACTCAAGGCTCGCAGCACCCAAAGCTTGGGACGATGGAACTCGGCCAGATAGAGCTTTCCGCCGGGTTCCAGCACGCGCATCGCTTCTTTCAAAGCCTCGCCCTTGAGATGGTGCGGCAACTCATGCAACAGAAAGAAGATCACATTGGCAGCGACCGAGCCATCTGCCTGCTTCATGGCAATAGCGTTTTCTTCCAGAAATTCGATCTTCCCGGCGTGTGCCAACAGTTTGCTCTGAGCATGATCAAGTTCGTTCTTGATGATGTCGGCAATCAGTACGCGGCGTGCGCCCGAGTCGACGGCCGCATTCACAACGCGCGGGATCACGTTGCCAAAGGCACAAGAGGTGATCAGCACATTCTTGCTTCGCAAATTTGTGTGCTGCAAATCATCGGTAATGGCTGAGACCAGCCTGTCGTATTGAAACAGAAGGATGGCGGCAATGATCGGCTGAAAGTCGATCATCCGGATCAATCTCAAGTTCGAGTAAATAGGATAGACGTGCGCTGCATCGCCTGACGAACCAGGCATGATGCTTCGCATGATCAAGGCACCACGCGTTACCGTAAAAAAGAAAAGGGCGGTCGCAGCAAGAACGCAAACGAACGAAACAAAGATATACAGCAACCAGGCAGGCATGATGTTCCTCGAGAATTCATATGGGCTGGACTAGCAGCGCGACGGCCGCATCATTTCGGGGAAGCTGGCTGAAAGGTGACAGGAGCCTTAATAAGGGCAGCTTGGCAACTCCCGAGGCCGACGACGTTAATCCGTATTGACGTACTGGCGTCCACCGCACGCAAAGTGGCTTCTCGCGTGATACCGCGCCACGCACCCCGGAAGTAGGAGTTCAGGTAAGACCGTCCCATGGGTGCCACTCCGTTGGCGTCTACGTAGAGAAACTCTCGGACTCTTGTAACGGTCTGGGCGCAGGCAGTTCGAAACGCCTCAGCAGGAATTTTCTCAACCGCGATGACAATTTCGATTTGGTCCGGATCAATCTTGTAGGAAACGCCGGCTCCAGCGATGGGGAAGGGCCAATTCCTGATTCCACCCAGAGCAACTTCCAGTTTGAAAGTGCCGAATTCGAGCAAGGACACCTGCGTCGTACGAATTTCGTCGAGTGGCGTGGCTTGAATGGTGCCGCCGAATCCAGCTGCCAGCGCCAACAGCAGCGCAGAGACAGGTCTGATGCTGTGGCTCGATGCCAAAGCTATTTGGCCGGCTGGCTGGCGTACCAGCTTGCAAGGCCTTCAATGACGGCATTGCTGTAGGGGAAGCTCATATTGTGCATGGTGGTGCTTTCGCGCTTGCCATCACGGTAGGCTCTCAGCGCCATCACCAGATAGTCTTTGTCCTGCCCATTCATCTTTGGCGCTGTCATGGCTGAATTGTTGTCCTGATCATGGCAATGGTTGCACTTGGCCGCCAGGTCTTGAGTTGAACTTGGTATCTGGTCGCCTGCCTTGGGTTGCTGCGACGCGTAAAAAGCGACGATGTTGTCGATATCCTTCTCGCCCAAGTTGGCAATGTAGCGTTGCATGCCCCAGTTTTGGCGGGTTGTCCGGTAGGAGCGCGTCGCTTTCCCAAGATATTCGGCATCCTGTCCAGCAAGGCTCGGTGTTGCCGAGTCCACACTGACGCCGCGCGCACCGTGGCAGCCGCCACACATGGCGCTCCCCGCTTCACCGGCAACGGCATCGCCGCGCTTGGGTGCAGTGCGCTGCACCGGTGTCTGGGCGGCAAAGAACAGTGCCAGCTTCTCGACATCCATTCGGTCGGAATCCAGTGTGACGGACTTCATCGACGTCTTCTTGCGGTCATCGCGGTGGTATTCAAGGATCGCCGCGGCCAGATAGTGCGGCTGCTGGCCGGCCAGGGTTGGCGTCCCCGGAGTCTTGGCGTTGCCGTCTTCACCGTGGCACTTGGCGCAACTGGTAGCCAGCGCCTTGCCGGTCTCGTAGGGGGAGGTGTGCTTCACATCCTCTGCCTTGGCGCTGGCAACTGCGGGCAGACTGGCAAAGTAGGCAGCGACATTGTGCAGATCCGCTTCAGTCATCTGCGTTGCGATGTCCCGCAGGGCTGCATGGGTACGTTTTCCGGTCTTGTATTCGTTTAGAGACGCAAGCAGGTAGGCTTCGCGTTGCGCTGCCAGATGCGGGATGGCCGGGGCCACACTGCCGCCATTGGCGCCATGACATGCCTGGCATGATTTCTCTGCCAGAACCTTGCCGGCAGCTACATCACCCTTGGCCGCTACTGGCTTGGTGGGTTCGTCCTTCTTCTGGCCACAGCCAAACAGCGCGAGGGACAAAAGCACGATGCCAAAAATAGATTTATTCATGGGGAATCTCATTGATCAATTAACGCCTCAGCCGGTTGCAAGAGCTCGCATTTCGGGTTGCCATTTGCAGCAGGAAACTGCTCGGCATTATATGCCGAGATGAGCGGTGAAATGTTCATGCGCGGTTGCTTGTGCATGACAGAATGCGCTGAAAATTGGCGCTGTTAAAGTCAAACAAAAATGCCCGCTGGTGCGGGCATTTTGTCTGGATGACGGGCTTACTTGGTAGCCAGAACCCAAGCGGCCAGTGTCTTCGCTTCGGCGTCGCTAACACCTGCGCTCGGGGGCATGGCGTTGTCGCCAAACGAGCCCTTGCCACCTTTCAGAATGACGCCGACCAGCTTGGCTTCAGCATCTTTCTGGCCAGCGTATTTCTTGGCGATAGCCTGGTAGCTCGGGCCGACTTTGGTCTTGTCAACAGCGTGGCAAGTCGTGCATTTCTTGGCTTTGGCAAGCGCCTCATCGGCAAACGCGGGCGAAGTGACGGCGACTGCGGCGGCTGCAGCAACTAGAGCTAAGAGCAAACGTTTCATGAGATCTTCCTTAAGGTTGGGTTGTCTGAATAGACATAACGCGAAGGCAGTGATTCCGGCTGACACTTATTGCACTCGCTTACGCCACGAGCTCTGGTAAACGGGAAGTATCTGTTCAGACCAACCGCATCGAGCCCGCGCAATTTTATCTGAGAACTTTTCCAAAGCCAGGGGTAAAACACCCGTCAGACCGACAGACAAGCAAGAATTGCGGGCAAACCCTTATTGATACAAATCAACAGCTTTGCAAATGATCAGTCGACAAATTTCAGCTCGATCAATCCGCGCTATTTCTTCTTGGTGACCAAGGCTGCATTGGGTGCAGCATCATTGCTTTTTTGTTTCGCGATGATCAGACCCTTGATCGCAGGGTACTTGTCTTCCGGAAGAATCTTGTGACCCACCAGCCAAGCCTTGCTGCCATAGGGACGTCCCGCGATGATTTTGTCGGCTTCCGCATCACCGATGCCAGGCAGTGTCTTGAGCTCATCCTTCTTTGCGCTGTTGATATCCACCAGTTTGATCTTGGCGGCGGCTTTGCGTTTGGCGTCAGCGACATTCTTCGCGCCTGTTGTGCCCGTTGCAGAGTTGCTGGCGGCTGCCTGCGGTGTGCTTGCTTTGCTGTCAGCGGCCCTGGCCAGACCTGCGCATAGTAGAAGTGCAAGCGCAATCAAAGTGACTTTGGAGGTGCTGGATTTCATGAGAATATTTCCTTGGAATTTGTTGATGCAATAGTGTATGGGATACCGAAAAAAACCCCGAAGTCGTCGCAGCCTCCGGGGTCTCTGTTGATCGCAGCGAGTTGCTGCTTAGTTCATATGAACCGACTTAATGTCGGCCACCTTGCCCGTGCCGTGGCACACCAGGCAGGCTTCAGGGTTTGCAACCATACTGCCTGCGACAGTGCGGCTGTCGTAGAAGTGACCAGCGTTGCCCTTGATGTGCGCAATCGCCGTTGGCGTGTCGTGGCAAGAAGCGCATGCCGAGGCAATCGGTGAACTCACAAGGGTCGTTGCAGCAGCGTCGACATAAGGCGTCGTGCTGGTGGTTGCGAAGTTGGTGGTATAGCCATTGCCGTACGCAGCACCAGCGGTCACGAATGGTGACCAGTAGGTCCCCGGAATCGCTTCATTGCCTGTCACAACGACGTTCACTGGAGTGGGCACGGTACCGGTTGCGACCGTCGTCCAAAGCAGATTGGGAACGGCAGCGGCATTGGTGGCGTTGCTGAAGTCGTACGAGCCAGGCACGTGGCACTGTTCGCAATTGTTCAGCACGCCCGGATAGCCGACGGTCCAGTACGTGTCACCGGCCGAAGCCTCCCACGAGAACTTGTTGACGCGCTTGCCAGATGCATGGATCGAGTGCACTGCTTCCTTGATGTTCACGCCCCAGCCGCTGTTGACGCGGTTGACGTTGTGGCAGAAGGTGCAGGTTGCTGCGTCGTTGCGCTGACCGGCGTGGAAGGTCTTGGCCGTGAAGACGCCCAGCGCCAGGTGGCAGGCATTGCAACGGGCGTTTTCAACGATCACGCGGCGTGATGTGGCAGCAGTGAAGCCGGCCGGGAGTGTGCCACTCACCAGCTTGCTCACATTCGGCGCGGGAACACTCAGGCCGCCAACCTTGGTCGCGGTGGTATAGGCAAAACCGGCAACATTGGTCTGCGTCAGCGGTTGTGTCGTCAACAGTCCATAGGTGTAACCAATGCCGCCAATCATCATCCTGGCTGTGGTCGGAATCTTTACCCCGGTCAGGGTCAGGGTGTAGTAAGCGCTGGCGGCGTCGAACGTCAGGGTACCTGCTGCGGTAGCCGACATGTTGGTGCCGTCATCGTTCTTGCCAGTGCCTCTCCAGACATTCTTGAGGTAGGTGCTGACGGTGGCGTTCCAGTCGGCTGGCGCCGTGATGCCATCCTGCGGCACGGCAAATGCCAGATAGACGCTGGGTCCACCAACGAAATTGTCCATTAACTCCGTCTTGCCGGTGGCGCTGTATGTGTTGAAGACGACCGGGCTACCGTCCTTCAGGAAGCGGAATTTGAACACCGGTTGTGCGCTGGCATTCAGCGTTACGCTGTTCAGATCCCAGGTGACCTGGCTGGCGCCGGCGGGCAGGTTGCTCTTCACCGATGCGATGCTGGAGGCGTTGGTATTGTTGTTGCCGGAAACCGGATTCGTGTAAATGTTGTTCGAATTGGGTGGCAGCACTGCGACGTGATTGACTGTGGCGATTGACACTGCATCGTGGCAAGTGGCACACAGCTTGTCGTCGGCCTTGGCTCCACCAACGTGGCCGGGGTATACGCCATTGAGGGTCGTGCCGCCACCGGTGGCAAAGTTGATGCCGTCATGGCAGGCGCCGCACGCCATAATGTTTGGAACGTTTTTCCAGTTGTCGCCCTGTGCAGTCTTGTTGACAGCAGTGGCCGAACCATCGTGACATTTGACGCAGTTACGCTGATCCTGCGGGTAGGTGGTTTCGTTGAACAGGATGCCGCCATAGTTGTAACCGGTCTTGGTCAGTTCCTCGCCCATGTGTAGGCGGTGCAGGAAGGCCGGGAAATCGCCGACAGCCCTGCCAGCAATCTTGTAGGTGCTGCCGGAGTAGCCGGTGGCAGTGGTAGTTGCCTCGGCGTTGCCGTACTTGCGCTGGTCGTTGTGGCAGGTCACGCACAGCCTCGGGTCCTGGCGTCCGCCGCCGTGAACTGCAAACTTGCTGTGGCATTCAAGGCAGGCCGACAACTTGACGATTTCGCGTTGCGTATCGGTGGCGGAGACAGGTTTGCCAGTGGCCGGGATAAAGTCATAGACAACGTTCAGCGGGTTCTTCAGCGGCACACCCGTCACCAGCTGAACCGCGTTCGCAGTGTTGGTGCCGGTGCCGGGAGCATTGCCAGAGATCTGCATCACCAGACGGTGCGTCAGGGTCGGATCGTAGGTTAGGTCGCCGAGGTCGGCAACATCGTTGTTGACGCTGGCGGTTTTCGCCGCGGCAGCAGCAGCAGCCACCACGTCTTTCACCTTGGTGACGTCGCGGTAGAACGTGTATTTGTAGCTACCGTCACCGTTGTCGACCAAGGTGCCATTGCTGTCGGTTGTTGGCTTGGCCGGAAGAACCGTTGTCGCCGTGGTGCTTGGGATCGAGGTCACGTTGTAGCTGACCCACTTGCTCGGGCTGCCGTTGGCTCCAGGCACAAGTTTGGCCAGCGCAAAGGCTACGTTCGGGTAGCTGGCAACCGTGGCGGTTGCACTCTTGGAACTACTGCCCAAGCCCACAACAGGGGCCCCGGCCGCATCGGTGATCTTGAACGTGACCACGGGTGCCCCGGCAATTGTCACGCCGGTGACGGCCCCGATGAACTGTGCGCTTGCCCACTGATCTGGTGCGAATGAAGCAATTTTGACAGTGGCTATTCCGTTGGCGCCGGCAGGACCTGCAGCACCAGTCGCACCACTCGCTCCAGTGGCGCCTGTGGCGCCCGTGGCGCCAGGCGCACCATCGCTGCCGCCGCAACCGGCTAGGGCTGCAGCGAGCAGACTCGCCGCCGCGAACCTGACCCAGTGATGGGAGGGTCGACTCTTCCCAGACAAACCAAAACATTCCATGTGGCCTCCTAAGGCATTGACGTTGACGAAAACTTAAGAATGCTTAAGAAAAATTACGTTTCTTAAGATTACTTTACAAAGCGATATTTTCCATTTGCCGCCGGGTGTCGGTTTGTGTTAGATCAAACTCGATCGTCGATGCAGTACAAATGTTTGCGTTAAATCAATGAGGCTGCGCACGCACAAAAAAACACCCCGGATACGTTGCCGCATCCGGGGTGTTGGCTTAAGTCTGACTGGCGGGGCTTTTCGCTTAACGCCCTCGCCTGTCTGATACTAGCTTGGATCGATCACTGGTGAACGACTGCAACGTCGAACTCCTTGCCAGCGCCGTGGCACACCAGGCAGCCTTCCGTCTTGCTCAGAGCGGTGCTGCGCGCTTCGTAGACGGCACCACCGTTGGTCACCATGTGCGCTTTCGCCAGGCTGGTGTCGTGGCAGGCGAAGCAGGCCGATGCGATGGGTGAGCTCATCAGGGTCGTGTTCTCAGCCGCACGGGTGTAGCCACCAGCGCCAGCAACTTGCGCCGGCACCACAGTTCCATCGACCAGCGTGTAGGAGGCGACTGTCGCACCCTGTGCGGTGAAGGCAAAGCCCAAACCGTACTTGGTACCGGCGGTTTGCGCAATGTAGGGCGAGGTAGTGGCAACAGGTGCAACCGTTGTACCGGTGGCGTTATACGGCCACAGCAAGTTCGGCTGCAGTGTGGCCCCGCTTGCACCAAAGTTCACGGTATTGGCCACGTGACACTGGTTGCAATCCTTCAGCACGCCCGGATACAGAGTTTGTGACCAATCCTTGTTCCAGGTGTAGGCAACCGAGCGCTTGCTGGCGCCATGGATACCGTGAACAAAGGTGCTGGAGTTAACTGCCCAACCGGTGTTGACGCGATTGACGTTATGGCAAATGTTGCATGCAGTCGGATCGTTGCGGGCGGCGCCATGGAAGTTCGGATTGGTACCGAGCTGGTCATGGCAGCTGTTGCACTTAGCAATATCGACAATTACGCGCCGTGCCGTGTAACCGGTAGCGACGAGCTTCTTCAGCACGCCGGGTGTTGCCAGTCCGCCGGTAGCAGACACGTTTGGATTCACCGCTACGTTGGCTGCGACATAAGGATAGGCCGTCAGACCTTTCTGCGTGAAGCTGCCGATGATTGCACCCGTGACCATTGTGGCAGTCGTCGGAATGACGACCGGGCTGGCAAGAATGGCTGTCGGGTTGCAGGCTTGCAGGGCAGGTGCTGTGACCTTGGTGCAGCCAGTGTCAACGGGCTGCCCGATCGTGTCACCGGTCAGTGTGACAGTGAAGTTTCCTGCTGCGTCAGCTGTCAGTGTACCGGCCTTCGGTGAACCAGCAGCGATTAACAAGTTGGTCAAACTGGCGCTGGCAGAGACGTTGAAGTCAGCCGGCGCAGGAATGCCGTCCTGAGGTACAGCGTAAGCGACGTAGATGCTCGGACCGCTGGCAAAACCGGGAATCGGCTCGTAGGCCGGGGAGACGACCATGGCACCCGACGCCGCATTGCGGACCAGAGTTGGCACCGCCAGTGACGTGACGGCAACACCGTTCTTCTTGATCTGGAACGTGACTACCGGTTGCCTGGAAGAATTGACCGTCACCGACGTGATACCGAAGCTGAAGGTGGCTACGCCAGCTTGTGCAACCGGGTTGTTCGGTGTGGCAAACGTGGTGCGGTGGCTGACCGGAATGGTGGTCGCATCATGGCACAGGGCGCAAGTTGTGTTGTCGGCCTTGACGCCACCGGTGTGACCCGATTTTGTGGTGCCGACGGCAACCTTGGCTGCAACGTCTTTGTCGCGGTCAGCCAGCGTGATGCCAGCGCCTGTTGCAAAGTTGATGCCGTCATGGCATGCGCCGCACGCCAGCAGGCTGGGGACGTTCTTCCAGTTGTCGCCATTGGGCGTCACAATGGTGTTGCCACCGCTGGTGCTGGCCGTGCCGGTATGGCACTTGGTGCAATTGGCCGGATCCTGCGGGAAGCCGACCTTGTTGAACATCTGCGCGCCACCGTTGTTGTTGAAGTTGTAGCCCTGCAGCACCAAATTGTCACCCATGTGCGTCTTGTGGATCAGGCTTGGGTAAACGCCAACCGGTCGGCCGTACAGAATGGCTTGGGCGGCACGTTTGACTGCCGTGCTGGCGCTGGATGCGGCGGAGACGATCGTTATCCCGTCTGCTGCAAACGTCATATTGCCGGCGTTGAAGCTGTACTTGATCTGGTCGGTGTGGCAGGTAACGCACAGGTTCGGGTCATTGCGACCGGCAGTGAGTGTGCCAGCTGTCGAAGAGAGGCTCGCCCCTGCGCCAGCAAAGCTCGTAGGCGCCGGGCTGGCGTGGCCGATGCCCTTGCCGTCATGGCATGCCGTGCAAGAGGCCTTGTCAACGATCTTGCGCGTCACTGCGGGGGTGCCGCCATTGGGGACGAAGTCATAACCCAGGTTGAAGGTATTGACCAGCGGTACTGCTGCCACTGAGGAAGCCGCAGCTGTGGGCGTGTTGGTGCCGGTGCCTGGCATGTTGCCGCTGATGAAGATGCCCAGACGGTGCGTCAGACTGCCGTCGTAGGTCAAATCGCCCAGATCGGCCTTCTTGGATAGACCGTCCGCAGAGTCGTTCAAACTCGCAACGACGGCAGCGACTGCCTTGACGTCGCGGTAGAAGGTGTACTGGTAGCTGCCATCGCCGTTGTCAACCAGGGTGCCCTGATTGTCGGCAGCAGGGAAGGTGCCGCACCAGGTGGCAGCGGTAGTAGCTGTGTTGTTGCATGAGTCGGCAGCGGCGATGGTGCCAGCCGCTTGCGCCACGGTGACGGGCTTGGTCACAATGTAGCTGACCCACTTGCTGGGTTCGGTGCTGATCGTGCTGGTCGTGGTGCCCGAGGTGACTTGGGCGCTGGTGGCAGGCACCAACTTGGCCAGTGTGAAGGAGATATTGGCCAGAGCCCCGACAGTGGCTGTACTGGATTGGGTCTTGGCGCCCAGACCGACGACCGGGTTGCCGTTCTGGTCGGTCACCTTGAACTTGACAACCGGCGGACTGTTAATGGCAACGCTTGTCACAGTGACCTGCGGCTGCAAGGCCTGCCAGGTGGCGACCGCTGCCGCACTGGGAGTTGCTGAATTGCTGCCCACATTCACTGTAGCAACAAAATTGGCGCCGGCCGGACCTTGCGGACCGGTGGCACCAGCTGCACCAGCTGCACCAGCTGCACCGGTCGCACCAGGCGCGCCATCGCTGCCACCGCCGCAACCTGCCAAAGCAGCGACTGCGAGCACACTTGCCGCCGCCAATTTGGTCCACTGCGGCGAAGGCCGCTGCCTACCTAAATAATCAAAATGCTTCACTGCCGACTCCTTAAGTCTTAAAAAAATACACGGAAAAACACTTTACACACACTTTACAGCTATGCATTTTCAAGGCAAGGGGATTCGGCGAGTTTGTCCTATATCAAACTTGACGCACATTAGATCGATGTCTTGGCGTGTTTACCAAGACTTTCTTAAACACTAATATGCGAGGGCATTCCTGCAGGCTTGGACAGCCACGCGAGGATTGAATTCAAGCGGTCCGAATTTCTAAGCCTAGGGATGGTCTGCACAACCCCCGCAAAAGCGAGAGTTGATGGTCAAACAGTTATTCAATGAATCACAAAACGCGATTTCATCGAAATTCTGAGCA
>CAIYGK010000476.1 GCA_903925725.1 uncultured beta proteobacterium
AGGACACGCTGCTGAGTGATGACCTCAAGATTGATGGCAGCAAGATAGATCTGGTACGCTTCTTCACCTTGATCGACAAGGCACCAGGGAATTTCGCCATCGTCACGAAGTAGTCTGTTAACCGGAGACATCCATGACCGTCATCGCACAGGAATCTGGCTCACTCAAAGCCAGAATGAAGGAAGTTTTCGATCGTCAAGCGGCGACCGCCTTGCGGCTGAGAAGTTCCACCGCTGACGAGCGCATTGCCAAGATCCGCAAGCTGCGCGACGCCGTGGTCGCCCGCGCGGACGAATGGTATGCCGCGGCCTACGCCGACTTCAAGAAGCCCCCTGCTGAGGTTGACCTGGCTGAAATACTGCCAATCTGCGTCGAGGCCAACGACGCCATCGCCAACCTCAAGAAGTGGATGAAGCCAAAGCGCGTCTGGCCGACCATGCTGACCCTGGGCACCCGCAGCTACGTGCAATATGTGCCGCGGGGACGCTGTCTGATCATTGGTCCCTTCAACTACCCCATCAACCTCACGCTGGGGCCCCTGGTCTCAGCGATAGCAGCAGGCAACACGGCGATTTTGAAACCGTCCGAGTTAACGCCGCATATGTCAACCCTGATAGCCAGGGTGGTCCGGGAAGTGTTCCCGGAAGACGAGGTTGCCATCTTCGAAGGTGAGGCTGATGTCGCGCAGGCCTTGCAGGAGTTGCCGTTTGATCACATCTTCTTCACCGGCAGCCCGGCCATAGGCAAATTTGTCATGGCAGCGGCGGCGAAGAATCTGGCCAGTGTCACTTTGGAGCTCGGTGGCAAGAGCCCGACGATTGTCGATGCCAGCGCCAACCTCAAGCTGGCAGCCAGCAACATCATGTGGGCCAAGTTCGCCAATTCCGGGCAGACCTGCATTGCGCCGGATTACGTCTATGTGCACGAGAGTGTGAAGGACCGATGGGTGGAGTGCTGCCGTGAAGAACTTCAGAGAGCGTATGGCACTACGTTGGCTGATCAACAACGTAGCCCGCATTTGGCGCACATCGTGAATGCACGCCATACAGCGCGTGTCAAGGCACTGCTGGATGACGCCAATGTGCGTGGTGCCAAGACACTGGTCGGAGGCGGCGCAGTGGACGGGACGTGCTTTATTCAGCCCACTTTGCTCGACGCCATTCCGGCCGAAGCTCGCATCATGGATGAAGAGATATTTGGCCCCTTGTTGCCGGTGATTGGCTATAGCCAGATCGACGAGGTCATCGCCAGTATCAATGCTGGGCCGAAGCCGCTCGCCTTGTACATCTATAGCCAGACCGATGTCAATATCGACAAAGTGCTAACAAATACCGCATCGGGTGGCGCCTGTGTCAACCACTCCCTGATGCAGTTTCTGCATGGCAATCTGCCGTTCGGTGGCGTCAACAACTCGGGTATTGGCAACGCGCACGGGCACTATGGTTTCAGGACATTCAGCCACGAACGCGGCGTTGTCCGAACGCAGTTCTCTTTTGCTGCCACCCTGTTCAAGGCCGGCGAAGTGCCACCCATGGTTCGAAAGCTGATCAAGTCAGCGTTCAGGATTCTCTGATTCGAGTCGAGCTCATTGAGGCGAATCGCGAGATCTCTGCTGATCTGCGATTGCTGGGAGCTCCTGCCCGAACCCGGCGGCGCGTCTGTACGTCCCGATTGACCTTCGACAGCAAGCTCTGGATCTCCGCTTGAACCTGCTCCGTCGTGGCATCTTTCACGTCACACCGGTGCATCAACGCGGCGTCTGCAGCGAGACATGCAAGCGGCAAGTACACGGCAAGGATGATGGTGGTGAGGTTCTTGTGTTGATCCT
>CAIYGK010000477.1 GCA_903925725.1 uncultured beta proteobacterium
CACAGCGGCTGGGTATACGGGATCGGTTAACGAGATCGAGTCCTTTGGTGCTGCATCCGGTCAAGCGTGCTTCGCTTCCCTTGAGAACTCGGTCTACCACCTTATCAATCTCATCTCCCCTTACGTAGACCTGGGATTGACCTTTAACGCTGGAACAAGTGGTGCAGGCTTGTGTACGCTGGTTCTGGGTTTGCCAACTGGCAACACAGGCCAATACGCACCTGCTGGCTCCTACGCCGTCTATCCCTATGACGGACAAACAGGTGTTGCACCTAAGTTTTATAACCAAGCGGAGTTTCCAACGCCTGCGGCGGACTTATCAACAGCAGGTCACCCGATCATCATTTCGCTTTACAACCAGACCAACAAAACCCTGAGCGCAAATCAGGTTGTTGTTCACAGCTTTACGCTGACTAAAAGCGGCGGTATATCTACCCAGGTAAGAGTTTTGGCAGGGACCGGCGTTACCTCTGATGGACCGACATTGACTGTGGATACCAATGTTTCAGCACCAGGGTTTTTGGTTGCGGTACCGTTGACCCCCTTGGCTGCGAATACCAGCTATACGGTGAGCTTCGCAGCGTCTGTGAATCAGACTGCAGTCGTGAAAAGCTGGACATTCACAACAGGAGCAGAAAATTGAAAAATAATAAAAATTCATTCCGATTAATCTATTTGATTTTTCTTGTTCTCTTGGCTAGCTGCGGAGGGGGCTCGTCAAGCGATAGCTCAAATATTTTGGGAAATAGCGCAACATCAGCACAAGCTGATACCTCTATTTCAACACCTCCAAACACATATATGTCGATAGAGCAATATGTTCAACAAGCTAATACCGTTGTTGGTTCTGGAGTTGGAGCGACCATTAGTCCTGCAGACCTTAGAGGTCACTACAATATTCCGAGCAACCTCACGGGCGTGGGTCAAAAAATAGTTATAGTTGACGCAGCTGGTTATCTAAAGCCAGACCAAATTCAAGCTGATTTAAATAATTTCAGCTCATACTATGATTTACCTAATATGCCTTATTGCACCGGAAGCAATGATCCGTGCTTAACAATTATTGACAATTCATCCGGTGGAACTACTATATCGCCAGCCGCTAGAAGTGGAAGCGGTGATTGGAGCATGGAGATTTCTCTTGATTTGCAATATGCTCATGCTATTGCGCCTAACGCATCGATAACTTTAATATTGGCTCCAAACGCTTCCGCTTTATATGGCGCGAATGGAGTTCAATCTGCAATTAATCAATTAAATGTGACAGCGGTATCGATGAGCTTTGGTGCTGATGATGCGCAATATATACATAACTCTTATGATAGTATTTTTTCAACTGCAGTTAGCAGTAAAGGTATAGCATTCTTTGCATCAACTGGAGATGCCGGCATTAAGTACACCAATCTAGCAAACTACCCCGCATCTTCAGGTTATGTTACCGCTGTTGGTGGAACACAAATTACTTCTTTGTCAACAATATCAAGCCAAAATGAAACAGCGTGGACTTTTAACGCAGGTGGCGCTACAGGGGGTGGCTATACACAATATCTAAGCACCCCGAATTACCAAACAACTTTCTTTCAAACCGTTGGAAATATTGTATCTAGCTTATTGTCTTCAAACTCTACAAAACGTTCAGTACCTGACGTTTCCATAAATGGCAGCACATCATCAAGGGTTGGTATAGTTGTTGGTGGTGCTTGGTACGCCGTTGCTGGAACAAGCGAGTCAAGTCCTATTTGGGCTGGGATTTCAGCTTTAATTGGCGAGTACTTAAACTCAAAAGGAAGTTCTCTGCAGGCTGCAATCAAAGCTGCAGGAAGTTTCAATAATCTAATATACACAAAAGCCACCTATACAGGCGCTAACCCTTCGTTCGTGGATATCATAACTGGCAATAATAATAACACTGGCGCCTCATGTCCTATTATTTGTAATACCCAAGTAGGCTACGATGATGTCACTGGTATTGGGGCGCCTAATGTTGGCAACTTTATATCCAAGTTCTAGATATATTTACTGAATGGTCCGCATAACTTCCAACAAAGCGCCAGTTCAAGAATGAACTTTTGTATGCTGATACCGACGTTGAATGCGCTGCCGCATTCTTACTCGTTTCAGACCAGTTAGCCCGATTTTCTGGCCGCATCCAATGCTGCAGTGGCACACTTGCCTTCGACCCTCTGCATATTCGCTTTGGACTTGACCACAAGGAGGCCCATCTTGCCGGTTTCTATGAGCACCTTGAGCTAAGGCACAACCAACTAAGAAAAAAGCTAGAAAACGGCACCCCCTGAATATTCTTTGCAATCCAAAAACTTGGTGTTAGAGTAAAACCACCGGCCTCGAGATCTCCAAACCACGAAAAAATTGCAGCACAGATTTTTGGGCTGCATATAGACCGGGCCCTAGCACCGCACAACAAGCCCTACAGCAGGTTTTTTCCACCCGAGGCTGGCACGGGCTGCTGGACACCCTGATCGCAGCTTGTAGGGCTAAGGCAGGAGTACGTTCGAAACGTACTTCCCCATTGTGGCACCCACGCCACGGCGAGGCCATAAATACCACTGTGCATGTTTTATACAAAACCTGCACAGTGCTGCTATGTCATTGATCTAGAAAAGGAAATTTAGGGGTAGGAATTTCCTTCATATGAAAACACACTTACAGCACGTTTTTCATATGAGAAGGAACTTGAAAATGACCAAACAAGCCCGTGTTTTGAACGACCGCGAATTGCAGCGGCTGCTGGATTTTGTGGCCAAGGGCAAAAACGCAAAACGCAACAGGGCAATCCTGCTGTTCACACATTTCGCCGGAATGCGTATCGGAGAGGTTGCTGCGGTGCGTGTTTACGACGTTCTTGCGTCGGACGGCACCATCCGAGCTGAAATCCAGTTAAGTGCAGCCCAGACCAAGGGTGACAAAGGACGCACTGTCTTGCTTAACCAGCGTCTGCAAGCGGAACTTGCAGCGTATGTGCAAACCATCCGTGTGCGTGACAAAAAGCAACCCTTGTTTGCTACCCAGCGAAGCGCAGGTTTCACGGCCAATTCCCTGACCCAGGTTGTCAACGGCATCTACAAGCGTGTGGGATTGGATGGTGCAACCTCGCATAGTGGCCGCCGGGGCTTCATCACCAACTTGGCTGAGCGGGGCGTGAGTGCCCGTGTGATGATGGCACTTTCGGGGCATTCTGCAATGTCCTCATTGCAACGCTACATTGAATTGCGACCTGGGGTTTTGAGGAACGCTGTTGAACTCGTGTAAAACCAACAATCGACGTCAATGGAAGACGTTTGTAAACGTACTTTGACCAATCAAACCGTGCACGGCAAATTAGGCACTAGCAGATTAGTGGAAATGCTGTAGCATGCTGTTGAGAGATGTAGCATGATGAAGCTAGCATAAGGCGATGCAAAATGCTTGATATTTGGTGCCGCTTGACGGAATCGAACTGTCCACCTTCTCCTTACGAAGGAGCTGCTCTACCAAATGAGCTAAAGCGGCGATGCGTGGATTCTACGACTTTATTGGCTTGTTAAGGACCAGCTCGCCATCACTTTTTGCAGTGACGAAACCTGCCGTGGATTTGGATTCCTTGAAGTCAAGACTGACCGGCGACGGTGTAGCTTGAAACACCACGGTCAGCGGCGGTGCGGCATGCTTCATCACCAAGGTCGTGGGCTTCTTCTGACGGGCTTTCTTGGGCCGGTGCAGGTCACGGGTGAAGTCTTGGCTTTCAAGTTGCGACAAGTAAAAGCGTTCCAACATCTCGGTGCTGGTGCGAGCGTTCTTGGCGATCTTGGTTGAATTGATCTCTCCACCGTACAGCAGCCTGTACATGATCGCTGTGTGACGCAGGGAGTACATGGCTCGAACGCCCCCGTCCTGAGTGTTCTTAAGACCAGACTGATCGAGCAGGACTTCAAACTGCCGGTAAATCTGCTGGTAAGCGTACTCACGGTTCAGGTGCTGTGGCATGAATACGTACTGGTCATCAATCGTGACGCCATCCTCGACCTGCTGCACTGTAAGTGCTTTCAGTGCTCTTTGACGTAGTAGCTTGTAAGGGTAG
>CAIYGK010000478.1 GCA_903925725.1 uncultured beta proteobacterium
CTTTGTCATTGCGGACCTGATCCGCAATCCATGGCTCGCGTGGCACTGGATCCCGGGTCAAGCCCGGATGACAACCGTTGGGTCCGGGATGACAGCCGGCGATGTCAGCCACCCAAAACAGGAGTCCCGCGCTGCATCCACTCCCGACGCAGCAGACCGTACAAAGCGCTATCGGCCACCATCCCGTTGACGCTGGAGTTTTCACGCAGTTGCCCTTCCTTGACAAAACCCAGGCGCTGCAGGCTGCGGGCCGAGTCGGTATTGTCGGGATCGATTTCGGCCTGCACGCGTTTGAGCCCGAGTTGCAGAAAGCCATATTCCAGCAGCGCGCGCAAGGCTTCATGCATATAGCCCTGCTTCACAGCATGCGACAGCAGACCGTAGCCGATCTCCGCCTTGCGGCTCTGTGCATTCAGGTCGAACAGCGTGCAGATTCCAATCAAGGTCTTGTCTGTGGTGCGCTCAATACCAAGCCGGATGCGTTCGCCGGCGGCCATCGCCAGGATGTCCCGCTGCACCAGCGCATCGGCTTGGTCGATCGATACAAAAGGCGGCGTGGTGCCGAACTTCATGAAACCAGCATCGCTGAACAGTGCCAGCACGAACGGCGCGTCGGTCGTGCACAAGGGGCGCAGCAGCAAGCGGCTCGTCGACAGGGTGACGCGGTCAAGGGCCGGCATTCGCAGGCGCCCCGATCAGTACAGGCCGCGCACCCGCGCCTGCAGCCGCGACAGGCCGAGCAGGGCATCGGTGAACGGCGTTGCGACACGGGTCAGGGCGCCGAGTTCCTTCACCACGGTGACCAGGGCATCGAGTTCGAGCGGCTTGCCGGCTTCGAAGTCCTGCAGCATGGAAGTCTTGAAAGCGCCGATCTTGCGCGTGACGGCGTGCCGGTCTTCAGGTTGCTGTTCGATCGGGATGCCGATGCGCGCACCGATCTCCTTGGCCTCCAACATCACGCTGGAGACAAAGCCACGCACCAGTTCGTCGTCCAGAATCCGGTCGGTGGTGGCGCCAGTCAAGGCGCTGATCGGATTGAGCGTCATATTGCCCCAGAGCTTGTACCAGACGTCTTTCTGAATCTGCTCCGAAACGCTGGCCTCGAAGCCCGCTGCCTGCAGCAGCGCCGCGAGTTGCATCACCCGTTCTGTCTGCTGCCCGGAAGGCTCACCGATGATCAGTTTGTTGCCAAAGTGATGTTGCGCATAACCCGGCTCGGCCGCGCCACTGGCGTGCACGACGCAGCCAATGACGCTGGCGGCCGGGATGGCCTGGCCGATCTGCGCCGTAGCGTCCACCGCGCGCAGTACCGTGCCTTCGAAGCGGCCGCCAAAGCCCTGGAAGAACCACCAGGGCACACCGTTCATGGCGCTGAGCACCACAGTGTCGGGTCCAATCAGCGGGCCGATGCGGCGTGCAACATCCAGCAGCCCCGGTGCCTTGACGGCAACCACCACCAGGTCCTGCACGCCCAAGTCAGCCGGGTCGGCACTGCTCTGCACCGGCCATGCGCTCTCCACACCGTTCTCGCGCAGACGCAAACCGTGACGCCGCAGCGCATCGAGCGTGGCGCCGCGCGCCAGCACACTCACCTGGCACCCGGTTGCAGCCAATCGCGCGCCGATCCAGCAGCCGATGGCACCGGC
>CAIYGK010000479.1 GCA_903925725.1 uncultured beta proteobacterium
CCAACACAATGGAAGAGACTTTGGTCCACTGCGAAGGCAGCAGCCCAGGACGCCAGCGTTTCGGCAAACGCAACGGATATGCCCCCGTGCAGCACACCGGCAGGCTGCTTGGTCCGGTGGTCGACCGGCATGCGGCCTCTAAGGTAGTCGGCGCCCGCCTCCAGAATTTCAATGCCAAGGTGCCCGTTGCCACATTCCTGGCCCTTTTGGTTGACCAGTTCAAGAGGAAAGACGGAGTGCCAAATCGATTTGGGAAGATTTCCGTTCATGTCGGTCTGCTACTTTCTTCAGATCATTCCACAGGTTGATGGTCGCGCCCTCAGGCTGCGGCGCGGTGTGCCATCCAGCGGCGGTATTTTCTGGCTTGTATCGCTGTCATGACCTGCTGCACGATCAGTGCCCACAAGGGCGACACGTTGCGGTTGGTGGCGCGTCCCTGGCTCAAGCGCTTCATCTGAAACTTGACGACCGCCATGTAGGCCAGCGAAGCCAGCATCTTGTTGTTCCATGTGATGGGCGGTAACGCCGCTGTCGTGTCCTTGCCGGCACGCCAGTCATGCGGCAGCCTGGGGTCAATCGCCAGGGCTGCGGCGATGCCGACCATGGCGACCCCGCTATTGACGACCTGTTCGGCCACAGCCTTGCGGCGAATGCCTCCCGTCACCATCAGCGGCATGCGTGCCACGGCGGCGATGTCTTTCGCAAACTCCAGAAAGTAGGCCTCGCGTGCCAGCGTACGGCCATCACGGGCCTGCCCTTGCATGGCGGGAGCCTCATAGCTGCCACCAGAGAGTTCGACCAGGTCCACCTTCAGCTCGTTAAGCATCTCCACCACACGCAGGGCTTCCTCCGGGCTGAAGCCACCACGCTGGAAGTCAGCCGAATTCAACTTCACCGCAACCACAAACCGGGGTGACACAGCGCCTCGAACGGCTTTGACAATATCGATGAGCAATCGGGCGCGGTTCTCGATGCTGCCTCCCCACGGGTCCTGGCGCTTGTTGGAGATGGGAGAGAGGAACTGGCTCAACAGATAGCCATGTGCCGCATGGATCTGGACACCGCTGAAACCGGCTTGTTCAGCCAGTTTCGCTGTCGTCACGAAGCGACGCTGCAGTTCGTCAATGTCGGCAACGGTCATCTCCTTCGGTACGGAGAATTTGTTGGACAAATCACCCATGTCCAGCGCCACGGACGAGGCAGACCAGGTTTGCTGCCCCAGCGCTGCCATCATTTGGCGTCCTGGATGACTGATTTGCATCCAGGCCTGAGCGCCACCGGAGCGTGTAATTTGCGCCCATTGCTTGAATCGTTCAAGATTCCGGTCGTCTTCAAGAACGACACCGCCCGGTCCCGTCATGCCACGGCGATCCACCATGACGTTGCCGGTCAGAAACAGGCCGGCTCCACCATCTGCCCACGCCTGGTACATGCGCAACAAGGCGTCGGAAGGCGCATGGTTTGCATCACACATGTTCTCTTCCATGGCTGCTTTAGCGATGCGGTTGGGGATGACAGTCCCATTGGGTAGGGTGAGCGGAGTGAACAGGTTCATTGGTGTTATCTGGTAGATTTCTTTGGATCTGAATGTTCCTCATTGTCAATTGTTTTAGTATCTGAAGGTTCCGACTCCAGCAAGCGAATCAATCATGTCCAGCACCTCTCGACCCGTGGCGCGGTGGCAGTCAGCCCTGTGCTGTGCCATCCTGTCAATCGGCAGCGCCTGCTACGCGGCTTCGGATGAAGATTTGTTGGGCAAGTCAGCGGGCTACCCGGTGGCACCGAATCTGGCGCAAGCGTTTCAGGAGCGTTACCGGGTTGGGTCGTTCAGCGCCATGGACAGCCTTTCGCCGCACTGCACACTGGAGCCTGCGGCACAACCCCTGGCGCTGCCCAAGGCTGCGAGCGAGCATGCTTTTCAGTACCGGTTCGAAGGCAAGACCCTCACGCTGGACGACTACATGCAACGCCAGCGAGCCACCGCCGTGCTCGTGCTGAAAGACGGCGAGATCGTGGCCGAGCGCAGCAACTACGAGCGCAAACCAGAGCAGCGCATGTTGTCCAACTCGATGGCCAAGACCATCGTTGCATTGGGGATCGGAAAAGCACTGGAAGAAGGGCAAATCCGGTCACTCGACGACCATGCCGCCGACTACGAGCCGCGCCTTGCTGGCAGCCTGTATGGCGACACCAGGCTGATCAACCTGCTGCACATGGCCTCGGGTGCGCAGTTCGTGGAAGACTATTCCGGTCGGGATGATCTGGCACGCTTCAATCAGGCCGCTCGCAAACAGGGCAGCGTCGCAGCGGCGCATACGATCACCCAGCGCGCCGCACCCGAAGGCAGCGTGTTCAACTACGCCGGTTCAGAAACCTTGACGCTGGGTCTGGTCCTGCGCGCCGCCACCGGGCAGACCCTGTGTCGCTACATCGGCGACAAGATCTGGCAGCCGATGGGGGCCGAATCGCATGCCACCTGGCTTATCAACCCGGTGGACCAGACCGAGATGGCGGCGGGCAATTTCAACGCAACCGTCAGGGACTACGCGCGGCTGGGCTGGCTGATGGCCAACGACGGCCAGCGCGAAGGGCACTCAGTGATCTCGCGTGAGCACTTGCTCAACATGACCGAAGCCAGCCGGCAAGCTGAGGCGTTCCGGCCCGGACACATGCAGAACAAGGGCAGCACCTACATGGGCTATGGTCTGCAAACCTGGCTACTGCCGGGTAGTACACGCCGCTTTGTGCTGCTGGGCATTTATGGACAATCGATTTTGGTTGATCCAGCCCTTAAACTGGTGGTGGTCCACATGGCCGTGGCCAAGGACGCTTCAGGTGATGCGAGCGGCGCCCATATGGGCGCGGAACGCAATGCGCTGTGGCATGGAATCGTGGCGCGCTACGGTCGCTGGTAAGGCAGCAGCACTCACGGCCTGTTCAGTGCCCCAAGTATTTACGACGACACATCATGATCCAAGTATCCAAACTCATTGCCCAGGGTCAGGGCCTGGCAGCCGCGCTGATCAAACGGGCGACCACGGTCGAGCTGGACTGGGATGTGCGCCAGAAGAGCCGCTTCGACGCCACCGACTCTGCAGGTCGTCAGTTGGGCGTGTTCCTGCCGCGCGGCACGCTGGTGCGCGGCGGCGACGTGCTGCTGGCCGAGGATGGTTCTCTGGTGCGCGTCATTGCCGCAGCGCAGGCGGTGCTGCGCATCACCGCCTGCGCCGAGCACGGCAGCGCCTTCGACCTGACGCGCGCCGCCTACCATTTGGGTAACCGCCACGTCCCTATCGAACTCCAGAGCGATCATCTGAAGATCGAGCCCGACCATGTGCTGGCCGACATGCTGCGTGCCATGCATCTGACGGTGGCCGAGGAAACTGCACCCTTTGAACCCGAGGGTGGCGCCTATGCGAGCGCCGGCCATGGCCATGAGCACAGCGCACCAAAACCCAAGCCCATCAACATCCCCATCAAGGCCGCTGCGCCGCATGTGCATGGGCCTGACTGCAAGCACGACCACGGTCACGGGCACAATCACTGATGAGCGACGCCAGTCTGTTGCAGCTGATGTGGCTGGCCTCGCCGGCCCTTCCGATTGGCGGCTTTTCCTACTCGGAGTGCCTTGAAGCTGCTGTCGATACCGGGCGCGTCACGACCGAAGCACAAGCTGGCGCGTGGCTGTTGGACCAGTTGCATCTAAGTCTGGCGCGTTCCGATCTGGGCGTGATCGCTCAGGCAATACCGGCCTGGCAGAAGCGGGACCACAGCGCGATCGCCGAGCTCAACGCCTGGGTGCTGCAAACGCGTGAGAGCAGCGAGTTGCGCGCACAGGCCGAGCAGATGGGGCGCTCGCTGCTGGAGTGGTTGCGCAATCACACCACCGCCGATTCGCAGCAGATCGAAACCCTCGCTGCGCTGCAGCCGAGCTACCCGCTGGCCTTTGCGCTGGCAGCCAGCAACACCGGCGCGCCCCTGCGCGACTGCCTGCTGAGCTATGCCTTTGGCTGGGCCGAAAACATAGTGCAGGCGGCAATCAAGTCCGTGCCGCTAGGGCAAAGCGCGGGGCAGCGCATACTATCCAGATTGACAGCTGAAATTCCCGCTGCCGTCGACCACGCCCTGTCGCTCGGCGACGACGGGCGCCAGGCCTTTTCTCCCATGCTGGCAATCCTCAGCGCCCAGCATGAAGTTCAATATTCACGACTGTTCAGATCATGACCCTGCACCACATCAAGAACCGCACCAAGAAGCTGCCACCGCTGCGCGTGGGCATCGGCGGGCCGGTAGGCTCCGGCAAGACGACACTGCTGGAGATGCTGTGCAAGGCGATGCGTGACAAGTACGACCTGGTGGCCATTACCAACGACATCTACACCAAGGAAGACCAGCGCCTGCTCACCGTCAGCGGCGCACTGCCGGCAGAGCGCATCATGGGCGTAGAGACCGGCGGCTGTCCGCATACCGCGATTCGCGAGGATGCCTCCATCAATCTGGAGGCCATTAACCGCATGCTGATGGAGTTCCCGGACGCTGACATCGTCTTCATCGAAAGCGGCGGCGACAACCTCGCCGCCACCTTCAGCCCCGAACTGTCGGACCTGACGATCTACGTGATTGACGTTGCCGCGGGCGAGAAGATTCCGCGCAAGGGTGGCCCCGGCATCACCAAAAGCGATCTGTTCGTCATCAACAAGACCGACCTCGCGCCCTACGTGGGAGCGGACCTGACGGTCATGCACGCCGACACCACCCGTATGCGCACCACGGCCAAGGGACTCAAGCCTTTTGTCTTGACCAATCTCAAGACCTTGAGTGGGCTGACCGAGGTCGTTGCTTTTATCGAGACCAAGGGCATGCTGTTGACAGCCAAGTAACCGTGATCGTTTAAGGGTTAACGATATACCAACAAGTACTGTTATGGTGCAAATTTCCTCTCTCTTTTTAAAGGAGGATTCCATGCGTACAAAATATCTGCTCACCATCACGGCAAGTTCGGCAGCCGCCATTTTGGTCGCCTGCGGCGGCGGTGGAAGTTCCACTTCAACCACCACACCAACGGTCTCGACAACGATCAGTGGTTCTGCCGTCAAGGGCCCGGTCTCGGGTGCAACCGTCACGGTCAAGAATGCTGGCACGGGAGCCGTCCTGGGTACAACAACCACGGGCGCCGGGGGCACCTACTCCCTGAGCGTGCCCTACTCGGGTGATGTCGTGGTGGAGGTTAGCGGCGGCACTTACACGGACGAAGCCACCAACCAGTCAACCACCCTGGCGACTCCGTTGCGGGCCGTGATCACCGCCAATGGCAGCACCGTGACAGGCGTCGTCACGCCGCTGACGACGATGGCCTACACCTACGCCTTTGGTACGACCGGCACGCCGACAGCGGCGGCGTTCAACACGATGGCGAACAACGTGGCAACGCAGTTCAAGCTTGCTGGCGTGAACCTGGCCACGACCGTGCCAGTGGTCAGCGGCACCATGAACGATTACGGCAAAGTGCTGGCTGCTGTATCCAAGTACCTGCAGAGCAATAGCGTGACCCTTCCGACCCTGGTCAGTGCCGCCATGACAAGCTCCCAATGGACACAGCTTTCGAACGCTTTCACAATGGCCTACGCTGCCGCCAATCCCGGAAGCGCCGTCAGCTACACCTTTGATGGCAGCACGCTGGGCGTGACGGGCACTGGCGTTGGCGGTGGAACCGGCAGTTGTGGCGTGCATGTTCAAGGAACGATCAC
>CAIYGK010000480.1 GCA_903925725.1 uncultured beta proteobacterium
AGACACTATGCAGTCGGCCAGCTTGCCGAAATGCTTTCTCCAAACCCGACGTTCAGCTACTCAATTGCTTTGACCGAGTCAAGATGACTGTAATGACCTCTCGATCATCACTACGCTGGCCGGCTGTTCACACGCCCAAGACCAGTCACTCATGCATCACTAGTCAATTCATCTTTATCTTTCGACCGCAATCGCCTAGAGTGACATCTACATCACATTCACCGCTATAAGCTTCCAAATATCCAGGATTGGAATAAGAGGGTTTGAACTGTGGCGACCGCGGTAGCCAGTTCCGTAGCCAATTGTCTATCACACCAATGAGAGAGCCGTTCTGATCGAACTTTACAATTGCCCAGTCATCTCCATAGTTAACGGAGGCAGTTGTTTTCATGTAGATGGCACTTTTTTGGGCATCGTAGATGATGTCAAGTGGGAACTGGAATTGTGAATTTGAGAGTGAATCCATGGGCATCTGCATAGTAATTGCAGTCGTCGGGTCAAATCCCCCGGGCTTCCCCTTCATCCAAAGTACGCTCCACAATCCTTGGCCGGTGCGATCATTGACCAGTCCACCAATCATGATGTCGTAGCGACCGTCAATTGGGATGATATCGACATCAAAGAAGCCGCACGATGCGCCCCAACTCCTAACGAAATTGACATCAATGAAACTGTAGTCGCGAGTGAATGTTCCGTCACCATGCCCACGTAAAACATATGGCGCTCCACATCCAAGTGGTTGATTGGGATCGACGAAGTCGGTAGTAATAATATCAATGTTGCCATCGCCATCAATGTCTACGGCTACCGCTTTGTGCCCATACATTGGGTTGGCCTCTTCAATCCTTTTGCTCTTGTATGAGCCGTCAGCCTGACTAAGATAAAGCACCCCGAAGCTTCTCCCAAAAGGAACGTTCTGTTCCCATGTTAAGCCGGGGATCGAGAAGTCAAACCCCGTACAAGCGATGTAGATGTCCGGCTTCCCGTCATTGTTAAAGTCGGCCACGGCTGCAAACGACGGAGAAATACAACCCATACGGTCAGTTGTAGTCTTGAACAATTCGTTTGAGCGGTCGATCCATTTGCCGCTCGCATCTTGAGCAAGGAAATACCCCACGCCAGGGATATCACCCGGTAAGTTAGGCCCATAAGCCCCATCTGTGTTGCCTGCCATGACGAAGGCAGAATACTTGCCTTCCTGGAAAAAATCACCGAAAGCAATTGATCTATCAACCGAATCCTGCTCACCGGAAACCACCTTGGCAATACCGAGTGCTCGGACTCTCGGAACCTGAGTTGCATCAAACGGAATGGAGTTCTTGTTCTCATACGATGTTCCGAACACCTTCATCGGCACAATACTGGTCGCCTTCGCAGTGGCACTGCCACCTGCACCCGTGCAGGTGATCGTGTAGGTGTATTGACCACCAGATGCCTGAGTTACAGTTGCATTGCCATTTACTGGCTGAACACTGGGCAATGCGTCAGAGCCGACACATGATGTTGCGTCAGTAGCCACCCAAGAGATCGTTAACGGCGTGTGCACCGCAACCTTCGGTGTTGACAACGAGATGCTGACGGTCGGCGCAGTTAGAGAACTCTGTATTGCCTGTTGAATTCCAGTTGTTATATCAGAGGTTTCCGTAACACTCCTTATGACTCTTTGCAGAGTATCGACTATCGTGGAATCCCCCTTCATCACCTCGGTGTAGTACTTCGCATACACAACCTGATTTTTCATCTTCGTGGATGTTCCGCCCCACTCTGGATCGGTTGGATTCTTATTTGCCAAGTTGTTAAAGACTGCAAATATGACATCGCCCCTTGTCCAGCCCGCTGCAAGTGCTGAAACTATGTCGTTAACAGCGTTCTGCTTCGCCTGATCTGTCGCGCTAAGGCCGATGACGTTTGCGGACAGCCTTGTCGCAAATTCGGTATTTGTAAGTGTCAGCGGATAGACCAGTGTGAATTGGTCTTTGGTTGTAAAGACATTCACGATGTCTTTGATGCTCATCCCAGCATTGGCAGCGTCGAGCAACTGTCCCATGTAGACGGTGCCGGGAGCCGCACCAAATGCCACAGCAAAGAACTGATACAAGTCGTCCGTGTTGTATGTGGGTGTACTCGCTTGCATCGACTTGGCTGGAACCATGCTGCTTCCCCCGCCACCACACGCAGCCATCAGAAGCGATGCTGCAATAGCCAAGAGAGTTGAACAAAGTTTCATGCCGTTTCACCAAAGTGTTTGATACGCCGGAGTCTCAGAAGGCACTGTGTCACTTTGTCATCAAAATGGCAAGAACTAGCTGATTAGCTTCACCCGACATGATCAGGCTTTTTGAATGGCAGCAAGCAGCCGCTCACGACCGACAGCAAACGCTGCCCTGCCGCCCTTCAACGCCAAAATTCCTGTAGCAGCAATGGGGAAGCAAACGGTACTCGTGATAGACCGGTCTGGCCAACCGCAGTGGCTTGGGCTGTGTTGGCGACCGATTTCTGCGCATTTGGCAGTATGAGGGCGCCGACGCAGCACAAGTCACTGCCACCCCGACACCAGAAAACTCAAACAAGTCACAGCCTGCCGTACCCACCGCCACCCGGCGTAGAAATCTCGAACACGTCACCCACTTGCATTTCCGCCTGACCGATATGCGCCAGTTCTTCCACGCGGCCATCGGCACGCAGCACCCGGTTGATGCCCGGCTGGCCTGCTTGCCCGCCGGCCATACCGAAAGAAGGATGAACGCGGCCGTTGGAGAGAATACTGGCCGTCATGGGTTCCAGAAACCTGACCCGGCGCACACCGCCATTGCCACCATGCCACTGACCTGCACCACCCGAGTCTTGACGAATCTGGTAGCTGTCGAGCCGCACCGGAAAGCGGAACTCCAGCACCTCGGGGTCGGTCATGCGCGAATTGGTCATGTGGGTTTGAACGACATCGGTTCCGTTGAAGCCGTTACCGGCACCGGAGCCACCCGAGATCGTTTCGTAGTACTGGTAGCGCGCATTGCCAAACGTGAAGTTGTTCATGGTGCACTGGCTGGCTGCCATTTCGCCCAAGGCGCCGTAGAGCGCGTTGGTGATGCAACTCGAGGTTTCCACATTGCCAGCCACCACCGACGCCGGGGGATTGGGGTTGAGCATGCAGCCCTCGGGAATGGTCACCGACAGAGGCTTGAGGCAACCCGCATTGAGCGGAATGTCGTCATCCACCAGCGTCCTGAATACATACAAAACGGCTGCCATGCAGACAGCAGTTGGCGCATTGAAGTTGTTGCTCTGCTGCTTTGAGGTACCGGTGAAGTCGATCACCGCGCTGCGCTCTGTGGCATTGACGCGGATCGCCACCTGGATCTGCGCGCCGTTGTCGAGAGGCAAAGTGAAACTGCCGTCTTTCAGTCGTGTGATGACACGGCGCACCGATTCCTCGGCGTTGTCCTGCACATGGCGCATATAGGCCTGCACCATGTCGAGGCCAAAATGCTCGACCATTTTGCGCAGTTCCTGCACACCCTTTTCGTTGGCGGCAATCTGCGCCTTCAAATCGGCCAGGTTCTGCTGCGGATTGCGCGATGGGTATTCACCACTCTGTAGCAGCGCAATGATTTGAGCCTCCTGCAGCACACCCTGGTCCACCAACTTGAAGTTGATGATCTGCACGCCCTCCTCCTCGATGCGTGTGGAAAACGGCGGCATCGATCCCGGCGTCGTGCCGCCAATGTCGGCATGATGCCCGCGCGAGCCCACATAAAACGTCGGCTTGTCGTCGAGGTACACCGGCGTGATGACCGTGATGTCGGGCAGGTGCGTTCCGCCGTGATAGGGGTCGTTAAGTACATAGACGTCACCGGGCTGCATCGTGCCGGCGTTTTCACGAATCACGGTCTTGATGCTCTCGCCCATGGAGCCAAGGTGCACTGGCATATGCGGGGCGTTGGCAATCAGGTTGCCGGCCGCATCAAACAGCGCACAACTGAAATCCAGTCGTTCCTTGATGTTGACCGAGTAGGCCGTGTTCTGCAGTTGCAACCCCATCTGCTCGGCGATGTTCATGAACAGGTTGTTAAAGACCTCCAGCAATACCGGATCGACGCTGGTGCCGGCTGCAAACTTCACGCTGCGCGCTTCATGCCGCAGCAGCGATAGGTGATCCAGTTCGGTCACGCTGGCCTGCCAGCCGGGCTCGATCACGGTAGTGGCGTTCTGCTCGGCGATGATGGCCGGACCCATCACCACGTCGCCCGGGCGCAGGTCCTCGCGCAGCAGCAGCGTCGCATCCACCCATCGTCCGCCGCTGTACATGGCAACCGTCTCACGCACGACGCCACAGGCGTGCAGGTCGCGGACGGCGTTCAATGCCTGGCGTGGTTCCGTTGGGGCATCGCCCGCCACCACCGCTTCGACGGACACCGCCTCCACCACCAGCGCCTTGCCTTGCATCAGAAACGAAAAACGTTGTCGGTAGGCTGCTTCAAAAGCGCTCTGGATCGAGGCCAGAACCACCTCGGGCGAGTCATCGGCGAGCGGTGCACAGGGCACGACCAGCGCAGCGTCACTGCCTTCGTAGCGCACATGCACACGCCGGTGCACCGCCACCGCACCCTGGCTCACCTGCTGGCGTAACAGTTCGTCCTGTGCCTGCGCCGCCAGTTGATCCAGCTGCGCAGCAATTTGCGGCAGCGCCTGCATACCGAGCTTGAGTTCCACCGCCTGTTCGCGAATCACGTTCTGGTCCGCCAAGCCCATGCCGTAGGCCGACAGGACGCCGGCCAGCGGATGCACAAAGACCCGCGTCATGCCCAGCGCGTCGGCCACCAGACAGGCATGCTGGCCACCGGCACCGCCAAAACACTGCAGCGTGTAACGCGTGACGTCATAGCCTCGCGCCACTGAAATCTTCTTGATGGCATTGGCCATCTGCTGCACAGCAATACTGATAAAGCCTTCGGCTACATCCTCTGCCGCGCGCCCGGTCTGCGCTGCCAGTGTGGCAAACTTCTCCCGCACCACGTCGCCATCCAGCGCTTCAGTGGCCGACGCGCCAAAGACCTTGGGGAAATAGCGCGGAACAATCTTGCCCACCATCACATTGGCATCGGTCACCGCCAGCGGTCCGCCACGGCGGTAGCTCGCCGGCCCCGGATTGGCGCCGGCGCTCTGCGGTCCAACCCGAAAGCGCGAGCCGTCAAACGCCAGAATCGAACCACCGCCCGCGGCTACCGTGTGAATACTCATCATCGGTGCGCGCATGCGCACACCAGCCACCTGAGTCTCGAACTCACGTTCGAACTCACCGGCGTAATGCGAGACATCGGTCGAGGTGCCGCCCATGTCAAAACCGATTACTTTCTCAATCCCCGCCATCGCCGCCGTGCGCGCCATGCCGACAATGCCACCGGCCGGGCCGCTCAGAATGGCGTCCTTGCCAGCGAAGGCGTGGGCGTCAGTCAGACCACCGGAGGACTGCATGAAGAACAGCTTGACCCCCGGCATTTCATGCGCCACTTGCTGCACGTAGCGTTGGAGAATCGGCGACAGATAGGCGTCCACCACGGTGGTGTCACCACGGCTGACAAACTTCATCATCGGACTGGTTTCGTGCGAGGTACTGATCTGCGTAAAGCCGACCTCGGCGGCAATGCGCCTGGCCGCCACTTCGTGTGCGGTGTAGCGGTAACCGTGCATGAAGACAATCGCTACGGAGCGCAGACCGCGCTGGTACTGCGCCAGCAGTTCGGTCTTCAGGTGCGACTCGTCCAATGGCTCGATCACATCGCCATGGGCACCACAGCGCTCCCGCGCCTCGACGACCGCGCTGTACAGGAGCTCAGGCAACACGATGTTGCGGTCAAAAATGCGCGGCCGGTTTTGATAGGCAATGCGCAGCGCGTCCCGAAACCCCTTTGTGGTCACCAGTAGCGTCGGCTCGCCCTTGCGCTCCAGCAGCGCGTTGGTGGCTACCGTGGTTCCCATCTTCACGCAGGCCACCTGCTCCGGCGTCACCACCTGACCGTGCTGCAAGCCCAACAGATGCCGGATGCCGGCCACGGCGGCATCACGGTACTGCTCCGGGTTCTCGCTCAGAAGTTTGTGCGTTACCAGTGAGCCATCCGGTCGGCGCCCTACCACGTCAGTGAAAGTGCCGCCCCGGTCTATCCAGAACTGCCAGCGTGGGGGCGATTGTGGTGCGGTGCTCATGCGGCGGCTCTCCATCTCTTTTCTAACAGGGAAACAATGTGCTCAACGCGTCTGCCGGTGGCCGCTGCAGCGGCTCTGGCATAGGGTGGCATGTTGGTGCATTCCAGCACCAGCGTGGTGACTTCGGGATGCGCTTTGACCAATGCCAGTGCAGCAGCCACAACATCCTGCTCGGCCTGAATCAAATCCATCGTCGGTTCGTTACCGATAAGGCGGCGTTGAAACTCGCAGCCCGGCGCCACGCCGCCCACCGGCGTCGCCGGGTCCGCGTCAACCCCCGCCATCTGATGGGCATCCAGTGCCAGCGCATCGATCGTCAGCACCGCACAGCGCTCTTCGTACAATTCCGGTGAAGTCAGCCACAGCAGGCTCGAACTGATGACGGGCACAGGCACTGCAGACTGCAATTCACGCTGATAGCGCGCCAGAAAACCGCAACTGGTGCTGATCAGGCTGGCGCCCTGTTCCACCAGTTCCAGCGCCGCAGTCACGAACGGCTGCAGCGCCAGCGCAGCGCTGCCTCGGACCACGCTTTGCGGACTGGCACCTTGCACCGTGCGGTAACGCACAGGAATATGCAACTGCTCAAAAGAGGCCGAATTGCCAATATCACCCAAAGGCCGCGGAAACCGCGTATCCAGCATCAGGACGCCCAGAAATGACATTATCTAAAGGCTCGCGGCCGAGCGCGCCGCCTGATCGTAAATGCCCGAGAGCAGACGCAGCAGGCGCGCCAACTCGCCAATGTCGCGGTTCAGCGCATCGTCGGCGTTGAGCGCATTGATCAGGCAGGATTCGCGGATCTCTCGATAGCGCGCCACGTGGTTGCGCCCGAGATCTGTCGCGGCATAGGTCACTTCCTTGCCGTTCTTGCGCGAGGCGACCACAGCCAGATTCTGAAGCTTCTTGAGCGAGTAATTGATCAGGTGGGTGTCTTCCACGTTCATGATGAAACAGATGTCGGCCAAGCGCTTGTCACGCGCACGGTGCGTCACGTGGTGCAAGACAAGCACGTCCAGCGGCGTCAAATCTTTGAGGCCCGCGCTGCTCATGCAGTGCGCAATCCAGCGGTGAAAGGCATTGCCGGCCACGATCAGGCCGAACTCGAACTCGCTCATCTCGGCGCTGCGCGGCGACACCAGATGGGCAGACGAGACGATGGGCGGTGCCTGCGCCGCCTGCACGGCAGTCGCTACCGGTCGCGCCGATTTTTTGGCCATGAACAAACTCCTGGTTGGCATCTTTGTTGCGTGGGGATGATTGTAGGCAGCACAATAACAATTTATCGACAATTTGTTGACATTTAGGGAAAACACCGAGGACCAGAGCACTTAAGTCGGCGCCACATGCTTTACATTTAGCTACTCGTTTTGCCAACCAAAATCAACCGGAGTTTTTATGAAACGTCGTCTGTTCACATTGAGCACCACCGCCGCCGCCATCGCCATCGCCATGCTGACTGGCAGCGCCTTTGCCCAAACCAAATGGGACTTCCCGACCGCGTATCCGGCCAACAATTTCCACACCGAAAACATCGCGCAGTTTGCCAGTGACGTCGAAAAGGCAACTGGCGGCAAGCTCAAAATCACGGTGCACGCCAATGCCTCACTGTTCAAGGCCACCGAGATCAAACGCGCGGTGCAAGGCGGTCAAGCGCAGATCGGCGAAGTTTTGCTGGTCAACTTTGAGAATGAAAACCCGATTTACGGCGCCGATGGCATTCCATTCCTGGCCACCAGCTTTGCCGACAGCTTCAAGCTCTACCAGGCGCAAAAACCGGTACTCGAAAAGCTGCTGGGCGCGCAAGGCATCAAGTTGCTCTATACCGTGGCCTGGCCGCCGCAAGGCTTGTACGTGAAGAAGGAGATCTCTTCGGTCGCCGATATGCGCGGCGTGAAGTGGCGCGCCTACAGTCCGGCCACCTCCACCATCGCGTCCCTCATCGGCGCCCAGCCTGTGACGATCCAGGCAGCGGAAGTCAGCCAGGCTTTTGCGACCGGTGTCGTTGATAGCATGATGAGTTCAGGCTCCACCGGCTACGACAGCAAGATCTATGAATCGGTCAAGTACTGGTATGACACGCAGGCCTGGCTGCCAAAGAACGCCATCCTGGTGAACGTGAAAGCCTTCAACGCGCTCGACCCCGCCACACAGGCTGCTGTGACCAAAGCTGCTGCGGACGCCGAAACACGCGGCTGGAAGCTCAGCGCCGAGAAGAATGAGTGGTACAAGGCGGAACTCGCCAAGCATGGCATGAAGATCTTGCCGCCCAGCGCCAAACTTGCAGCCGACCTGAAACAGGTAGGCACCATCATGCTGGCTGACTGGGAGAAAAAGGCTGGCGCCGATGGGCAGGCCGTGATCAGCGCTTTCCGCAAGAAATAAATGCAGTCCTCAATGCGCAGCGCGCTGAACAAACTCTACGACGCTGCCGCCTGGGCGGCGGCGCTGATGATGATCGG
>CAIYGK010000481.1 GCA_903925725.1 uncultured beta proteobacterium
CCACTGGCGGGGCCCCTGGGATGCACTCGATCAGATCTTCATGGCCATGCGCATCGACACCGCCAGCCTGCGAAAGACTGGGCAGGTACTGCCCAAATTCCATTAGTTACCGCTGACGCACCAGATGACCACTGACGAACTTGTGCAACAAACTGGCCGCAAACGTTTGATAGGGAACGCCCTCCTCAAGAGCCCGTGCCTGCAAGCTTTTTAAGTCTCTGCTTGAAATGCGGATATTGAGCCGCTGGTCTTTTTTGAAAGTTGCATCAGCTGCGGCCCGATGTGCCTTGGCCTGCTGTGCCATATCGTTGACAGGCTTGAGCGTGCCAAGCTCCCATGCCTGCAGTATCTCTAGTTCTTCCTCATCGTACTTTGGGACTGTTTTCATGTGTTACTCCTGTATTGCCTGGTGGCCTTTCGGCTGGGGATGATGGTTTTAAGAAAGATTTCCGTGTCGGTTTCAACAAACGGCACGGCATACACATAGTCGTCAACCTGCACCATTGAAATTCTTTGCCCGGGGTACTTTTCCTGATTGGGATGTTCGAGCACGGCCAGTTCATTTCCGCTGCTGATTTCAAACACTATTCGTTCGAATGAAATACCTCGATCCAGAATCAACAACTGGTTTTTATCGGGATTCCAATTGAAGATTTTTTGAATTGTCACGTGTGCATTTTATGCACACAGTATGACTCTGTCAACGCTGCAATAAACAGTTAGGGCTCGATGCGATAGGCAAGAAGTTGCAGGAAGCACAAGCGTTTGCCTGACCGAGGGAGCTTGGTCAAACGCAAGGGCTCTAATCGACGTTTGAGTCCGCTTCGGCTGTGGATGTGATGCCGCCGGGGCTTTGAAATCCATCCACGCAACCCAGCAATACGCGCCGGATCTGTTCTTCATCTTCCTGATTGGCTGCCTGCTCCAGAAGCTGGAGCTGGTCTTGCAAGGCTGGCCAAGGCATGAAGTCTTCACGCGCCTTCATGATGCGCGGATGGGCGGTTGGCGTCGGGTTGTTGCCGATCAGCAGTTCTTCGTACAGCTTTTCGCCGGGGCGCAGCCCGATGAACGCAAATTCGATATCGCCATCGGGTTGCTGAGCGTCGCGCACCTGCAGGCCGGACAACTGCACCAGGCGCCGTGCCAGGTCGATGATCCTGATCGGCTTGCCCATCTCCAGCACAAACACTTCGCCCCCGGCGGCCATTGCCTCAGCCTGTAAGACCAGTTGTGCGGCTTCGGGAATGGTCATGAAATAGCGCGTGACTTCGCGGTCGGTAATCGTCAGCGGGCCGCCGCGTGCGAGTTGCTCCCGAAACAGCGGCACCACGCTGCCGCTGGAGCCCAGAACGTTACCAAAGCGAACCATGCTAAAGCAGGTAGCGCCCGGCTCGCTTTGGGCCGCCAGGGCCTGCAACACCAGCTCGGCCATGCGTTTGCTTGCGCCCATGAGGTTGGTCGGGCGCACCGCCTTGTCGGTGGACACCAGCACAAAGCTGGCGACCCTGGCGGCCGCCGCCGCCTGCGCCATGTTCAGGGTGCCAAACAGGTTGTTGAAGATGCATTCGGACGGGTTGCACTCCACCATGGGCACATGCTTGTAGGCGGCTGCGTGGTACACGGTGTCTGGCCGATAGGTGCTGCAGATCCAGTCCAGCCTGCGCCGATTGACCACGCTGCCGAGCAAGGGCACCAGTTCCGTCGTGCTGGGGTGCGCCAGTCCCGTGGCCTGCAATTCACGATGCACGGTGTACAGGCCGTATTCGCTGTGATCCAGCAGCAAGAGCCGACGCGGGCGCTCCCGCAGAATCTGCCGACACAATTCGCTGCCGATGCTGCCGGCAGCACCGGTCACCAGAACGGTCTTGCCGTGCAGGCGACTGGCCAGCAGGTCGGCCTGCGGCTTGACCGCTTCGCGCCCGAGCAGGTCGTCGATGTCGAGCTCGAAAAAATCCTGCACCGTGACGCGCCCGCTGGCCAGGTCGGTCAGGCCGGGCAGGGTCCGGGTATGGACCGGCAGCGCCTGCAGGCTCTCGATGATCTTGTTGCGCCGATCGCGGCTGACGCTGGGCATGGCCAGCAGGATGTCGGTGACCTTGAGTTTCTTGACAACGACCGGTACTTGCGCGGGCGAGAACACGGGCACGCCGTTGATGGTCTGCCCGATCTTGGACGGGTCCTCGTCCACAAAGCCCAGCAGCTTGAACTGCCCGCTGATCGCCATGGCCGATGCGGTTTGCACTCCGGCGGTACCGGCACCCAAGATCAGCATGCGGCCTTGATTGATGGAGCGCCCCAGGCTGATGCCAGCCAGCCAGAACCGGGCCAGTGCCCGACTGATGCCGACCAGCAGCAGGAAGATGATGGGCTGCAGGATGCCCAGGCTGCGCGGCACCATTGGCCACTTTTGCCACAACAGAATTCCGAACAGCAGCAATGCATACAAGCCAACCGCCTGCCCGGTCGCGAACAAGGCATCAAGCCCCGAGTAGCGAAAGATTGCTCGGTATAGCCCAAAGCGGATGAAGATTGGAATGGCCAAAAACGGCGTCAAAAGGTAGGGCCACCACTGCGCGCCTGTTGGCCAATGCAGCATGTCGAAACGAAGCGAATACGCGATCCATGTCGCCAGCAAGGCCAGAATCACATCACCCGTTAACACGACACTGCGCTTGACGGAACGCGGCAAATCCAGAACCCGCTGACGCATGGGTGTCAGAAGTTCAGGGGGCCGGTGTGCTGCGCTCATAGAGGGAGCTTCATGGTATCAGCACTGCGCCACTGCCGGTTCGCAGACTCCTTGCGATCAACGCCTAAAATCAAATTCATTTGCCGGCATCCGAACGCTCATGCTATGACCGAAGGTCAGGCTGACATGACTGAAGCGAGTAACTCGCGATGAAGGCGCACCCCAATGACTGACAATGTGCACACGATAGGTAAAGCGCCACTCAATGTCACGTTCTTCATGTTCTCTTACAACCAGGAAGAGTACATTGAGGACGCGTGCCGGGCCGCCTTGGCACAAACTTATTCGCCACTTGAAATCATATTTTCTGATGATTGCTCGACTGATCGAACCTATGAGTTGATCGAAAAGATCGCAAATAATTACAGCGGTCCACATAAGGTGCGAACAATCAGAAACCAGAAAAATCTCGGATTGATAGCCCACGTCAACAAGGCTTTCGAAACAGCAGCGGGCCAATTGCTTGTTTTAGCGGCGGGGGACGATATATCGTTGCCTGATCGAGTGGATTCAATGGTGCAGGGCTACTGGCGAAGTGAGGGGGCCGCGATGGTCATTCATTCCAGCGCGACAAAGATAAACCGATTGAATGAAGAAATGGGTATCTTGATTCCCCCTTGTATCAAGAAGCCATTGTCAACCATTGAACTGGCCCGCAGTGAGTCGATCTACGTCGGCGCAACGGCTGCGGTCAGTCAATCGCTATACAAAGAATTCGGTCCCATCCTGTTTAAGGATGCGTATGAAGATCTTGTATTTGGATTCCGGGCTGCTATCAAAAATTCACTGTACTATGTTGACAAACCACTGGTGAAATATCGGGTTGACGTTGGGATCAGTGCGCAGAGAAAACATGGCTTACTGAACTTGTCAAGCCGGATTGGAAGTCGGATTAAGAATTTGAATACAATTCTTGCCGTTTTTGAACAGCGCCAGGCCGATATCAGTCGCCTTCAAAGCGGTAGGGCGCTTGAATTGCTCAAGAGCGCCCTAAGACGGAACATAGATGCACAAAGAATGAAGATTTCTTTGTATCAAAGCCCGGCCCTCTTCGTTCGCTTTGTCTTCTCAAATAATTTCCTTCTTGGCATCCGATTGCTGGGTTCAGAAGCTGTTGAAATCTTCATGCCCAATTGGAAGCTATGGTTGGGCTTGCTACGACTCCGTTTGCGACGGCTTATTTCGTTGAGGAAATGACAGTTTACTGATATGGTTGTTTGTCGATCTTGGCGATAAATTAAAGCTCTTTCAAATCATGCGTATCGCTGCGATCATTGTTACCTATTGCCCCACTGAAATACTTTTGAAGCGGTTGTTGCTCAGCGTCTGCGATGAAGTTGCAAAGGTCTACCTTGTTGACAATACCCCAGCTGCAGATATTGACTGGTTATCCGAAGAATGGTTGGAGCAGCAGAATGTTACCGTTGAATACCAATCGCTCGGCGACAATTTTGGCATTGCGCGGGCACAGAATGTTGGAATTGCCGCCGCGATAAAAGACGACTGCGACCATGTCATCTTTTTTGATCAGGATAGCGCTCCACCCAAGGGGATGCTGGAGCGCTTGCTTGCAGCCGAACTCAAATTACTGGCCGCCAGTGTAAAGGTAGGCGCGGTGGGTCCCCTCTTCCTTGACGAAAAAACCAAGACGTACGCGAAAGCCATCCGCCACGAGGGCCTGAAGCTTCGTAAAGTCGACATATCAACCGATCAAACAGATCCTGTCTCTGCTGACTACCTCATTGCATCTGGCTCCCTCATCCGGATTTCTGTCTTTCAGGAGGCAGGACTCATGCGGGAAGAACTATTTATCGATTGGGTCGATATCGAATGGGGATTGCGGGCGGCGGCCTTCGGTTTCAAACACTTTATAGTTCCAGATGCAGTAATGCTTCATAGCATTGGCGATGAGTTTGTCTCGATTGGTAAGACAGCGATTAACCTGCACAACGATGTTCGAAATTACTACATTGTCAGGAATGCATGTCATTTGCTTCTCGATCGGACAGTTAACTGGCAGTGGCGTCTCAATATCTTGTTCAAAATCCCGAAGTACGTAATTTTCTATTCTGTGACATCGCTTTCAAGAAATAGAATGAAAGCCTTGAGGCTGCTGCTTCGTGCCTGTATCGATGGATTTTCCGGACGACTTGGCAAGGCCTTTTGAATGCTCACTTCAGCGCAATGAACATCTCCATTTCGGTCGTCAGTCATCTGCAGATTGCGCTTGTTGCGCAACTGTTAGGGGATCTTGAGGCGCACTGCACCGGCTCAAGTTTTGAGTTGATCCTCACTCTCAATCTTGATGAGACCCTGCCAATTGAAGTGAATGGTTTCTCATTCCCGATCAAAGTGGTTCGCAACGAAGTGGCGAAGGGATTTGGCGCCAACCATAATCAAGCATTCAAACAGGCGAGAGGGCAATACTTTTGTGTCATGAACCCGGATATACGCTTGGATAGCAATCCATTTGAATCCTTGATGGCTTGTTTCAGACACGCCAAACTTGGCGTGGTGGCGCCACTGGTGCTGGGTGAAGACGGTGAGGTTGAGGACAGTGCCCGCCGTTTTCCCACACCGCTATCGATCCTTTGCAAGGCCATTGGTCGTTGTAAAGACAATGACTATGTCATTGGCGAAGCACCGTTTAGTCCGGATTGGGTGGGCGGTATGTGCATGCTGTTCTCACGCACTTTATTTGAGCAGTTGGATGGTTTCGATGAGCGCTACTTTCTTTACTACGAGGACGTCGACATTTGTGCGCGTACACGGTTGTTGGGGTATGAAGTGATGCTCGATCCACAGGCCAAGGTAACCCATCATGCGCAGAGGACCAGTCGTCGTAGTCTCATCTTTTTGCGCTGGCACTTCACAAGCATGATGCGTTTCTTCTTATCGCCGGTATGCTGGCGTCTGCGCAGCTTGGATCTGCCATGAAATGTCTGGTAACGGGAGCCGATGGCTTTGTCGGTAGGTCTCTCACCGTCGAACTATTGCGACGTGGGCTCAAGGTCCGCTCAGCCACGCGCGCTGCCAGACCCGCGAGTCAGGATCTTGAGCAAGCGGTTGTCGGCGCGATAGATGATGTAACCCGGTGGGGTTCCATTCTGAGCGACGTGGACGTTGTCATTCATCTGGCCGCCCGCGTGCATGTGATGAACGACGTTGCAGCAGACCCGCTTGCGGCGTTTCGCCTAGTTAATACGCAAGGCACGCTGAACCTGGCTCATCAGGCCGCCGCCGCGGGTGTGAAACGTTTCTTGTTTGTTAGTTCGATCAAGGTCAACGGCGAGGTCACGCCGTCCGCACATCCCTTCACTGAAGTAGATCCGCCGAATCCGCAAGAGCCCTATGGCATCAGCAAGCACGAAGCAGAGCAGGGTTTGCGCGCGATTGCTGCACAAACCGGACTAGAGGTTGCCATCATCCGCCCGCCGCTAATCTACGGCCCGGGCGTCAAAGCCAACTTTGGGTTCTTGTTGCATGCGGTTGAGCGCGGCTGGCCGCTGCCCTTGGGCGCGGTGCATAACCAGCGCAGTCTGGTAGGCTTGGACAATCTTGTTGACTTCATCGTGACCTGCACTACACATCCGCATGCAGCGAACCAGACCTTTCTGGTGAGCGATGGGCGCGATATCTCCACCACCGCACTTGTGCGCGGGTTGGCGCAAGCAGCGGGTGTACCCGCGCGCCTGCTCTCGATACCGGTTTGGGCATTGAACGCTGGAGGAAGTCTGCTCGGCCAGCGGGCCGCGGTGCAGCGCTTATGCGGCAATTTACAGGTGGATATCTCGAAGGCTCGGCAGCTATTGGGTTGGGTGCCGCCCGTGTCGGTGGATGACAGCCTGCGTCGCGCGGTGGGCTCGGCGTGAAGAGATTGTTTGACATCTTGACGGCACTCTGTGCCGGGCTGGTCCTGCTGGTGCCTCTCCTGATGGTGGCCCTCGCGGTACGCTTGACTTCTGCCGGTCCGGTCCTCTACTGGTCTGACCGCGTTGGACGCAACAACGTCATTTTCAGAATGCCGAAGTTTCGCAGCATGCGGATAGGGACGCCCGCACTAGCGACCCATTTGCTGAGCAATCCGTCCAGCTACCTTACACCGATTGGCAACTTCCTACGCAAGAGTAGCCTCGATGAGTTGCCACAGTTGTGGAGCATTCTCGTAGGGGAGATGACTTTTGTCGGGCCGCGCCCCGCACTTTTCAACCAACACGACTTGATCGAATTGCGAACGGAGCAGGGCGTAAGCAGGCTTCTGCCCGGGCTCACTGGCTGGGCACAAGTTAACGGACGCGATGACTTGCCTATTCCGGACAAGGTTAAGCTTGATGTCGTCTATCTTCAGCGTCAGTCACTGTGGTTCGACATCCGCATCCTGTGGCTTACATTGGTGAAGGTGTTGCGCCGCGACGGCGTCTCTCACTAGGCTCATTCAACGCTGCCTATTCAGGTTGGATTCCGTTGCATCTTTCAATGCGGCCATAACAGCGGCAGCATTTGATGTATTCAGATGAGGTCCAATCGGCACGCTAAAACACTGGTGCGCAATTTGTTCTGCGATGGGGAATCGCCGTCGCAAAAAACCAGACGATGCATATGCCTTTTGTAAATGAGGCGGAATCGGATAGTGGATCAGCGTGCCAATGCCTGCTTCGTCCATTTGTTTGAGCAAGGCATTGCGCTTTGGATGTTGAACCACATACAGGTGCCACACGGGTTCGGCCCACTCAGGCACGAACGGTAGAGTGAGTCCACAGTCCGACAAGCCCTGTTCATAGCGCCTGGCGATGGCGCAGCGGCGGGCGTTCCATTCATCCAGATGCGTCAGCTTTACGCGAAGGATAGCGGCCTGAAGTGGGTCAAGCCGACTGTTGTAGCCTTGGACTTCATTGACGTATTTCACCCGCGAGCCGTAGTTGCGAAGCACGCGCAGGCGGTCGGCCAGTTGCTCATCGTTGGTGGTTACCGCACCGCCGTCGCCCATGGCGCCCAGGTTCTTTCCCGGGTAAAAGCTCCACGCTACAGCATCTCCGTGCGCCCCGATGCGACGGCCCTTGTAGCGTGCACCGTGGGCTTGCGCTCCATCTTCAAGAACACATAGGCCGTGCTTATGGGCGATCGCAAGGATGGGGTCCAGGTCGGCCGGTTGACCATACAAATGCACGGGCAAGATGACCTTGGTGCGGGGTGTGATCGCTGCTTCAATCAGTGCAGGTGCGATGTTGTAGGTACACGCATCAGGTTCCACGGGTATGGGGGTGGCACCGCACTGGCTTACAGCCAGCCAGGTGGCGATGTAAGTGTTGCTCGGTACGATGACCTCGTCACCTGGACCGACCTCCATGGCGAGCAGTGCCAAGTGCAGTGCGTCCAGGCCATTGGCTACGCCTACTGCATGGGTGGCGCCGCAATAACTCGAAAATTCGGATTCAAATGCTTCAACTTCCGGTCCGCCGATGTAATGGCCAGAGGTTAGAACGCGTGCAATGGCGGCGTCGATCTGAGGTTGCAGTTCGCGGTAAGCCGCAACGAGGTCAAGAAATGGAACCTTCATGCTTATCGCCTAGTTTCTACATACTGCGTGTAATCCCGGTAGTAATCGTTCTCGTCGTACCTATTTGATGCAAGCACCATGCATACCGATCCCGATGAGAAGTTATCCAACTCGCGCCAGATCATTGGGCAGACGTAGAGTCCGTTGTATGAGCGGTTAAGGTGATAACGCTGTTTCCCTTTTCCGTCGTCAAGCAGCACATCGAAGCTGCCTGACATTGCGATGATGAGCTGGTGCAACCACTTGTGAGCATGCCCGCCGCGCTCAGCACCACCGGGAACGTCATAGAGGTAATAGACTCGCTGGATGTCAAAGGGAATGTGGTTGCCCCCTTCGACAAAGGTCAAATTGCCGCGAGGGTCATGGATCTTGGGTAGGTCGATGATCTTGCAGTGCTCGATGTTGAATGTCATTTGCTAGCCTCCGAGCCGGCGTGGTGGATAGCCCGGGCCGGGTTGCCGACAACGGTGCTGCCGGGTATTACGTCTTTCGTGACCACGGCGCCCGCGCCGACGGTGGCTCCGGCGCCAATGCGAAGACCCGGAAGGATGGTTGCTCCGCCACCGATACTGGCACCTGCATCAACCCACGTCCTAAGCGGGGTGAAATCAGGGTTCCGGCTGCGCGGTTGCTTGTCGTTGGTGAAGGTGACGTTGGGACCGATGAAAACATCGTTACCGACCCGCAAACCATCCCACAACTGCACTCCGCTCTTGATGGTGACCCGGTCACCCACGATGACGTCATTTTCGATCAGGCAGTGGGAGCAGATGTTGCAGTCATGACCTATCGTTGCAGCAGGGAGAACGACGACGAATTGCCAAATCTTGCTGCCAGCACCGATGGCCGCGGATTGGACGTCGGACAAGGAATGGACGAAATATGTCATGTGATTTGCCTCATCGCTTGCATATAGTACCCAGAAAGTCGGCTCCCAAATGCATCCTTTCCGCATAAAGAGACCACATGCTCGCGAATGATTTGTGGTTCAAAACGAATGTCACCTCGATATATGTCCTCAAGTCGATCTGCAATTTTCTGATGGTTCTTGACCTCGACCAACACGCCCGATTCCGCATTCAAAATGTCTTCAGTACCTCCATGCCGTGTCGCCACTACAAAGAGGCCACAAGCCATAGCTTCAAGTACCGAAACGGGAAGGCCTTCTGCAACGCTGGTCATCAAATAAATTTGATTCGCGGATAGATAGTCAGGAACGTTTCCTCGTTCAATTTGGTCAACGACCGTAACCTCACTGGCAAGCCCGTATTGAGTGATGCAATCGAGAGTCTCGTAGTACAAGTCGCCCCAAGTCTTCATGCCGACCAGCGTCAGTTTGAACGGAATATTTTTCTCTTTAAGAACCTTCAGAGCCCGCAATAAAGTTCGCTGATCCTTCAAGTGTGATGCAGCACCAATCGAAATAAGCTTTAGAGGCGATCCGGGTCGATAAGGTCGGCAAACCTTGTTGAACTCGTCCTCATCGACAAAGTTGTAAATCAAATTCGGCTCGACATGGATGCCGCTGATGCCAAGTTGGCGCACCTTGTCATAGCCAAGGGAGAGGACGATGTCAGCCTCTTCGAATGCGCTCTTGATGTCGTCTTGCATGTACGCCGGATAATTATTCAAAGCAAACGGCACGTGTTCGGTAATGACGTAAGGGATTCCATAGACTTCCTTAATGCGCCGTGCAACGAGGCCCCCGAGGTTGACCGAGTGGGCATGAACGAGGTCCGGTCGCCATCCGGTCGCGATGAGTTCATCCAGTGCGGCAAGATAACAGTCCAGCCTTTTCTTGAACAGGCCGTGACGAGTGATTCCAAATGCTGACACACTGTACTCGATCAATTCAGGGTTCAAGAATATCTCGTCCGCAGGGAACTGGTTTCGCTTCCTTGGTTTAAGGATAAACTTTAAAAAAGCAATACAAGTAGAAATTGGAGTCTTAAGGAACGATCGTATCGATGGGCGCGCATTAAAGCGAATGAATAAAACCTTCACATCAAACCGGTCGCTGACCAACCTGGCCTGCTCCTGAAAGAATGAGCCATTAATCTTGTCATCGGGCGTGGGATACCAGGATGGAATAATTAGAATATTCTGCATTGTATGTATTTGAAAATGCAAAACGGATTCAGAGATGCAACCCGGAAGAAGGCTCTCAGAAAGATTCTATTTGATGGAGTAAACGAACGAAATGTGCGCCACAACTGTCTTGAGCCAATAATATCTACAATGCCATAATTGCATTTCACGAAATGCCGGATGATTCTTGCAGTCATCAGCCCCACTTTTTGATGCGATTGGCTGCGCATTGCCAAATAATCAACAGGATCTATGCCCCAAATTTCCAAAGCATACTTTGAAGCCACTTCGGATGTCAGTTTTTCAATGGCACCGTTTTGCATAGCGATCTGCGTCTCACTCCCCTCTCGTATTCTATATTCAATAAGTGGTTCTTCGATATTTGCCAAATCATATTTTATTGATAATCTTAGCCATAAATCAAAATCCTCAGCAAAGCGAATTTCAGAATAGTTCCCAACGTTAACTACAGCACTTTTCCTGAATAGAATCCCCGGCTGCGGCATGCAGTTGTATGTCAGCATTGCGCATATTATGTTGAAATGACTGCTCGGTAGTGGGAAACGATTGTCAATGCGCAAACCGCGTTCATTGATAATATACATGCCACAGCCAACGGCTGCAACATTTGTATGCAGCTTTAGAAATTCAATTTGCTTTTCCAGGCGGTGTTCTAGTGCGACATCGTCAGCATCAATTAGCGCACAAAACTCACTATTTGCTTCTTCAACAAGGATTGCTCGAGCTTTACCAAGAGAAATGTTTGGTTCTATTATTATCTTTCCCGGCAATCGTCCTGGAATCCATCTTCCTAATTCCTCCAGGGTGCCATCGCTTGATCCGTTATCCAATACAATTACTTCTAAGGACTGCACTGTTTGGTTCGCTATAGATTCGAGTGTTTTCACAATGAACGGCATTCCGTTCTTCACTGGAATTAACCAAGACACGCGATCAGGCATATCAACTCTGGGTTATATTGAATTCACAAATAACAGGCGCATCCCCGCCCACATTGGATCCAAGTCTGTAGTTGTCATCAGTTAAACATATCTCAATTGCAGACTCAATCCATTCATAAACTTCAGCTGAGTTGTATTCAGACATCCATAAACCAACAGGATATCGGCCTGGTTTCAGATATATATTCTTAATGTTGATTGTTATGATATTTGTGCCTTTCTTTAAGTGCACTGTCTTACCTATGTTGGCGGAATCAGCGTTAACTAATTTTGTCATGGATTCACTAAACAGGGTGACAGCAACGCTGGGCATAATTTTATCTTCGATCGCTTCAATCTTGATTGAGAATGATAAATCTGCCCCAGATTTAATTAGATCGGAATTTTCTATGGATTGATACAAAAGAGAAGCAAATCTAAATTTTTCTGTCTTTATGTTTCTCCGACAATTGGTTAGATCGATCCATGTTCTTGCTAGCGCCGCCTCATTTGTGTTTGTAAGATAGGCGATAACACCAGTTTCTCGTGCGCCGTTGAATTTAACCTGACCGTTCTCTAAAAAAACAACGGTATTGCACAATCTAGAGATCGCATCCATATTATGTGAAACTAGGATTACTGTTCGCCCCTTTTCGTTCGCAATTGAGTCCATCTTGCCCAAACATTTCTTTTGAAACTCTATATCGCCAACTGCCAAAACTTCATCGACCACAAGAATTTCTGAATCCAGATGCGCTGCTACCGCAAATGCTAGCCGCACATACATGCCACTGCTGTAGCGTTTGACCGGAGTATCGAGAAATCTCTCTACTTCGGCGAAATCTACAATTTCATCGAATTTACGCTGAATTTCACTACGACTCATGCCGAGAATTGCGCCGTTCAGAAAGATGTTTTCACGGCCGCTCAGTTCGGGGTGAAAGCCCGTACCTACTTCCAGAAGACTGGCCACCCGGCCGGTGATCTTGACGCGACCGGTGGTGGGCTCAGTGATGCGGCTCAATACCTTGAGCAGCGTGGATTTGCCGGCGCCGTTTCGACCAATGATTCCGACGCGGTCGCCCCGCATGATTTCGAATGACACATCCTTCAACGCCCAGAACTCCTCCACCTCGTCACCTTGAATGATGGCCCGGCCCTGTAACATGTCGCGCGTCTTGCGCGTCAAATTGCGAATGTTTCGGGCGATAACATCGCGAAGCGCGGTATATCGCTCCGCTTGAGCGTCATTGTGGCCGACTAGGTAAGACTTGCCGAGGTTCTTTACGGAGATGGAGGTGTCAGACATGAGGATATTGTTTTGCCATACTAGGGAATCTTGGAGGCACTTCTAATGGACGGCGAAGGCATAAGCACAGGTTAAATGAGGTCGGCGAAGCTCTTTTCCATTCTCCGGAACTGACGGATGCCAAGCCATAGGAAGAAGACGATGACCCCCCAACTCAGCGTAAAGCCGCTCATATTAAGGTGTGATTCACCTCCTAGGATGGCCCAACGGAAGCCATCAATAACACCAACGACAGGGTTGAGTGAATACATCAGTCGCCATTGTTCTGGCACTAACGATGAGCTGAAGCCCACGGGCGACACATACAGTCCAAATTGAACAATGAACGGGATGACGTAGCGGAAGTCACGATATTTGACGTTTAGCGAGGTGATCCATAGGCCTGGCCCAAGGCTTGCAAGGAAAGCCATGACGACGAAGAACGGCAGCGTCAGAATGTGCCAGTTCGGCAAAAAATGGTACCAGACCATGAGTCCGACGAGGATCGAAAAGCTGATCAGAAAGTCAACAAACGACACCACCACGGCTGCCGTGGGGACAATTAAGCGAGGGAAATACACCTTGCTAATCAGATTGGCATTGCCGATAAGGCTGCCAGAGGCTCCTGTCAAGGAGGTCGAAAAAAGTTGCCAAGGCAAGAGTCCAGCATAGACTAATAGGGCGTAGGGCACGGCGCCATCTGTTTCCAGTTTGGCGAATTTGCCAAAGATCACCGTAAAGACAAGCATGGTTGCCAGCGGTTGTATCAGTGCCCAGGCCAGACCGATGACGGTCTGTTTGTAGCGTACCGACACGTCACGCCGTGCTAGCACCAGGAATAGCTCACGATAGCGCCACAGGTCGCTCCAGTAGTGCTTTTCAGCAAGGCCAGGTTCTATGATCAGTGTGTGTGGATGCGACATGGTTGTGCCTATTATTTACGGCAATGGTTTGTGTTGGGCTGAGGAAGCATGTGAAATTATGCAAGGCTCCCAACTGAGAACCGCCAATACAGCTGGGAAGAAGTTTCAGAGTGAGCAATATTGGGCCGCGGACCTCTCGTACTCGGCTAGTGTGCAATTGGTCCGGTACTCGAATCATGTCAAAGTAGCCGCGTTGTACTTCGCGCTGAATATACAGCGAGTCGTCCACTGATGCCTATCAGGAGGGCCAACCATGCTGCAATCTGGATTTTGTTTGGCTACGTGTTGACGCCGACCGAAAACTGACCCACTTATAGAGGTTGTGCCGACCCAAAACTGACCCAGGTGTTTTACTGGCTCTGCCTGATTTTTAGGCAGGAGCAAAAAAGGTGATCACCATGGAAATTTTGGGGAAA